>JAHZLQ010000048.1 GCA_022599775.1 Gammaproteobacteria bacterium | reverse complement strand
GGCAGCCCACCAAGCAACAATGAAAAAGGCCCGTTTTACGGGCCTTTTTCATTTTCACGACATTTGACGGTCGCCGCTCGTCCGCTACCTGCTCAATCTCATCCGAAGTCTCGAAAACGCTTTGCCTAAGTGTCGGAATTGCTTGTTGCGATTGGCGCTTTTGAATTAGGATCGCGGCGACTCTTAAAAACGCCGCGACACTCGTGGCGAGTGGGGAATCGATGCGCGTTCGGGGGATTCGGGGGGCATTCGCCCTGTTGCTGGTGTCCGCACTCGCGGCCTGTGGTGGTGGCGGCGGCTTTTCGTCGGATGGCGGTGGCTTCGATGATGGTGGAGACGGGGGGGATGGCGGCGGTGACAACGGGGGTGTCGGTCCTGTCGCCGCCCTAGTCCTAAGCAGCGCCCAGCCGCAGATACTTGCTGACGGTGAATCCACGGCCGTATTAAGCGCCGTGGTTCGGGATGCTGACGGTAACGGCGTCGATGGCGAAACCGTTACGTTTTCCACAACTGCCGGGACGCTGTCAGAGACTTCCGCGAGTACTGACTCCAGTGGGATTGCCACCATTCGGTTGACGTCGTCTACGATTGTCGGGCGAGCGACGGTTACCGCGCGACATCCCGATACCGCAATTTCCGCGACGGCTTCTGTGGATTTCATTGCGGCCAATACCAGCAGACTTATATTTTCGTTGTCGCCGTCGTCCGTACGACCGGACAAGCCCGCGACTGTCTCTGTGCAGGCTCTGGATTCCAATGGCAATCCGATCGCCAACGAAGCTGTTCGCTTCGATAACGTACAGAATGAAAGCGGGGGTATCTTTTCCGACGTTCAGGTTAGTACGGACGTGAACGGACGGGCGCTAACGACTTATACGGCCGGCTCCAGCTCCGGCGTCGATACGCTGCGCGGCCAGACAGCCGGAGGATTGTTCGCCACGGCTGATCTGACGATTAGCGCCAGTGCAGTGCTTGCGGGAAGTCTGGAGCTGACGACGGGGGCCGACAGTCTGGTCGCCGACGGGGCGTCTACGGTCGCGTTGCGCGCGACGGTGACCGACACTGAAGGGGCTGCAGTCAGCGGACTGATCGTCAGTTTTTCTGCATCGGCGGGTAGCCTTTCGGCCAGCAGTTCAATCACCAATTCAGATGGGGTTGCGCAGGTGGTTTTGCGGGCGGGCACGATCGCTGGCTCGGTCACTGTTACTGCATCCGCAGCGGGATACAGCGCTACCTCCGCCTTGGACTTCGTGCCGGCAGATGCAAGCGTGATTACGCTCAGCGTAGCTCCGACGTCGATTGCTCCAGGCGCTAATGCATCCGTTTTGGCCGTCGTAGCCGATGAGAACGGCAATCGCGTCCCCGGAGAGACAATATCCTTTTCGACGTCGGGCAGCGGACGTTTATCGAGCACGACCGTCGCCACCAACAGCAACGGTGAGGCCATGACGACGTTCACGTCGTCTGGCACCGGGGCGCAAACGATTCAGGCGCGGATGGCCAATGGGGTGAGTGCGAACGCGTCAATAGACGTTAGCACTGCGGCGGCCACGATATCGGCGGTGAATATTTCATCCGGAGCAGCAACGATAGCTGCAGGGGGAAGCACGACGGTCCTACGCGCGACTGTCGTGACCGATGCCGGAGCAATCAGCGGTATCCCGGTAAATTTCGGCACTACACTGGGGACGCTCAGCGCTTTGAGCGCTATGACAAATGCGTCGGGCGTTGCCCAAGTCACGTTGCAGAGCTCATCGCGTGTCGGCACAGCGACAGTGACGGCGAGCTCGGGTGGATTTTCCAGTAATGTGCAGGTGGCATTTACAGCGGGTGTGCCGTCTGCGGTGGCCGTGAGTCTGGCCCCGTCGACGGTGGCGCCGAACCGGGCGACGACGGTGGTGGCGCGGGTGACGGACGCCAACGGCAACGCGGTGGGTAACCAGCGCGTGGACTTCTCGGCGCCGAGTGGGGCAGGCAGTTTCGCGTCGATGGGGACGAATGCGGCCTCGGCGGTGACGAGCGCGGACGGTGTGGCGCAACTGGCATACACGCCGGATGGCAGCCCGACCAGCGTGCCGCTGACCGTGACCACCGCATCGGGCGTGTCGGGCACGGCGACCCTGAGCGTGGACCCGGCTGCCGAATCGGTGACCGATATTGTGCTGACGCCGGGGGCGGATGAAGTACCGGTGGGCGGTAGCACGACGCTGCGGGCGACGATCTCCGGGGACAGCGGCCCACTGTCGGGGGTGAGCGTCAGTTTTGCGAGCACGCTGGGGACACTGAGTGCCGACAGTGCGACGACCAATGCCTCGGGTATTGCCGAAGTGACGCTCAACGCGACGGACACCATCGGCACAGCGACGGTTCGTGCGTTCGCGGGCGGAAAGTCTGACCAGGCGACGGTTGGTTTTGTTGCCGGTGCGGCGTCACGGGTCGAATTGAGTGCGTCGCCGGTCGTCGTGCCGATTGGCGGTACGAGCATTGTGCAGGCTTCGGTATTGGACGCCGACGGCAACCCGGTGTCGGGCACGACAGTCCTGTTCGACCTGCCAACGGACAATTCCGGGGCGACGCTGGCAAGCACCAGTGTGGTCACGGATGCGAACGGACGCGCGACGACGAGCTACACAGCGGGGTCGAACACGTTTACAGCGGTGACCGACACGGTGCGTGCACGCGTGGCATCGCTGACGGCGAAAAGCATCGATATCGCCGTGACAGTGCAACTCGGCATGCTCGATGTGCAGCCTGCGAATGACAGCATTGTTGCCAATGGCACGGATTCGACAACCCTGATCGCCACGGTCTTCGATTCCAATGGCGCGCCGGTCAGCAATGCACCGGTCATGTTCCGGACTTCAGCCGGAACCTTGTCGCCGGCTGATGCGACAACGGACCCATCCGGGACCGCGACGGTGCGATTGCAGTCGCCGACAGCGATTGGTTCAGCGGCGATCACAGCCACGGTGCCGGGGTTGTCGGCGTCCACTTCGGTGCAGTTCCTGCCGGGTGAACCGGACAGTGTCTCGCTTTCGCCGAGTCCGGGCGCGGTGGTGATTGGCGGCAGCACCACACTGACGGCGACGATATTGGATGCCAATGCCAATCCGGTGTCCGATGAACAGTTGCTGTTCTCGATTGTCGGCAATAACACCGGTGGAACTCTGGTGTCGGCTACCGCCACGACGGATGGTAATGGTAGGGCGACGGTTGCTTATCAAACCGGACCAACGGCGGGCACAGATACGATCAATGTCGCAACCGCAGGCGGTAAGAACGGGACGGCAACTGTGGTATCCAGCGCAGCCAATGCGCTGGTGGCGCAGCTCACCCTAAATTTGGGGACGGACTCGATCGCGGCCGGAGACGGCGACGTCGCGGTCGATGCCCTTGTGGCCGATCCTGCCGGCAACCCGGTGACAGGCGCCAGCGTGATATTCACAACGACGGCGGGCAGTCTGTCCAGCACTACGGCGACAACCGACGCGACAGGGCGGGCGCGCGTTCAGCTAACACCACCGAACTTCGCGACCACACTATCGATGCGGGCCGCGGTGGCCGGGATTTCCGACGAAGATCAGCTTCAGGTCGTCCCGGCCGCAGCCGATGCCGGCCATTCGAGTATTACGGCCAATCCGACGACGCTGCTTTCCGATGGGGTTTCGACGACGACGGTAACCGTGGTACTGAACGACCGTTTCGATAATCCCTTGCCGGATGGTCGTACGGTTCGCCTGCTGACTACGGCTGGCGCCTTCGTTTCCGGCAATACCGCCATCCTCGCCAGCGGGCGGGCCAGTCTGGAACTGCGTTCTCCGAGTTCGCCGGGAACGGCGACCATTAGCGTTCAGGATCTGCCCGGACTTTCGACGGAAGTCAGCTTCGAGTCCGCCAGCACTGGCGATCCGGCTTCGATCCGTTTCGTCGTTGTCGATCCGTCACTGAGCGTGGCCGGCGTCGGGCAGAACGATCAGACCTCGATCACCGTGACCGTGCTCGACTCTGCTGGCAATGTCATCGACGAGTCGCTCTACGGCAACGGTTCGCTAAATAACCTGCAAGCGCGATTCGTCACCCGGCCGGGCGGCGGTGAGGCGATTGCCGGACGCGACGCAGACGGAACTGTCATCAGTAGCGGCACTTCGGACACGCTCAATGTCCGCACCCGGGACGGCGTTGCGGTCTTGACGCTATTGAGCGGGACGGCGTCCGGTATCGTCGAGATTGAATTCTCGGTTCTCGACTTTGACGGCACCAGTATCAGTGCCCGAGCCAGTCTGCCGCAGGTATCGATCGCCGGCGGTCCACCGCATACGATCGTGTTCTCCGGGCCGATCACCGGTGCGGTGGAGAATCTCGACAACGGCAACTACCGGCTTATCGGCAAGGTCGACGTCACCGATCGCTACGGCAATGCAGTGCCGGATGGCACAGTGGTTAACTTCGCCGTCATGGATTCGGTCATGATGCATGACAACACCGGCGACAAGACCGCGGGAGCCCCCCAGCTGAACCGCTCGGGTACCAGCCTGATCCGTCGGCGTTGTACGACCGAACCCTTGCCTGACGGCGAGGCGACCGGTTGTTCCGCGCCGAGCCTTCAGGCGGATGCCAGCGATTTCACCAGTCCGAGCCTGCGAAATGGAACGGACCGTACGATCCAGACCGGAGACTTGGTCCTGTTGCGCAACGCCACCACTAACGACAAGCGCCGCCTAGTCGACAACGTGGACAGCGCCACACAATTGAGTGCCCAGCAAAACTACATGACCAGCGAAAGCGGTCGCGAGATGTTTGTTGGCGCCTCTCTGCTGGGCGTGCAGATTTTCGGGCTCGACGAAGAGGGCGGCCTGACGCCGGGAACGGGCATCGTGAAGGAGGGAATTGCTGAATTGCGTCTAGCCTATCCGGCCAATGTGCGCACCATCCTCACCGGGTGCTATGGCTATCCGTTCGTCGACCGAGCCTATTCGGATCGTGACCGTCGTGGCACGGTGCCGCAGTCCCGCCAGGTCATCACCGTGGCCAGCGCCGGCAGCAACGCCATTGCGATCGATCAGGAGCAGTTCTGCTTCAAGGCGATTGCTGGGGCCACGCTGTCGCCGTCTCCGGCGACGGTGGTATTGGGCGGTGGAGGTTCGGCAACCGTCGACCTACTGCTGCGTGATGGTGGCGATACGATTCCGTTGCCGTACACCGGTCTCGGTTGCTTTGTCAGTGAGGTTAGTCGCGATGACAACAGCGATTTTTCGGTCGCTGCCGATGTTCTCGGAAATTCCGATGGCGATTCCGCGACGGGCGTTTCCGGCCATGGCTCGGTTCGTATTTCGGTCAGTGGTATGAACATCGTCAACGGTGACCAAGCGACTGTAAATTGTGTCGGCCTGGATGCTAGCGCTTCAATCACAGTCAGTGCCCCGTAGCGGATTCGCATAGGTGGTCCGGCCCTGTGGCCGGGGCTGGACCACTGGGATTCGTCGCAGGCCCTTGTCAAATTCATGCCGCCGGGTTTGAATCGCGCTTTACTGGCGAGAGGCGAACCCGGCAATGCTTATCGGCGTTCCGAAGGAAATCAAGAATCACGAATACCGCGTGGGTCTGACGCCGTCCGGCGTTCGTGAACTCGCGGGGCGTGGTCATCAGGTGATGATCCAGAAAGCGGCGGGTGAGGCGATCGGTCTGTATGACGAGCAGTATCTCAACGCCGGTGCGGTGCTGGTCGACACCCCGGAAGAAATCTTCGCGACGGCCGACATGGTGGTGAAGGTGAAGGAACCCCAGCCTTCCGAATATGCACAGCTGCGCGAAGGCCAGTTGCTGTTCACCTATCTTCATCTGGCGCCGGATCCCGAGCAGACCAAAGGCTTGGTGGAATCGGGTTGCGTCGCGATCGCGTATGAGACGGTGATCGACGGCAAGGGCGGGCTGCCCTTGCTGGCGCCGATGAGCGAAGTGGCGGGGCGCATGTCGATTCAGGCCGGTGCGCATGCTCTGGAGAAGGCACAGGGTGGTGTGGGTCTGCTGATGGGCGGTGTGCCCGGCGTGGCTCCGGCGGAGGTCGCCATCATCGGCGGCGGCGTGGTGGGCTACAACGCGGCGCGCATCGCCGTGGGCATGGGCGCCAACGTCACGATTCTGGACCGCTCGCTGTCGCGCCTGAACTATCTGGATTCGCTGTTCCAGGGCCGGCTCAATACGATCTATTCAACGGTCGATGCGCTGGAGGAATATGCGCTCAAGGCCGATCTGGTGATCGGCGCCGTGCTGATTCCCGGCGCCGCGGCACCCAAGCTGGTGACGCGCGACATGCTCAAGCAGATGAAGAATGGCGCGGTGATCGTGGACGTGGCGATCGATCAGGGCGGCTGTTTCGAGACCAGCCGCGCCACGACGCATCAGGACCCCACGTATATCGTCGACGGTGTGGTGCATTACTGCGTGGCCAACATGCCGGGCGGCGTGGCGCGCACGTCCACCTTCGCCTTGACCAATGCGACGATGCCGTACGTGCTGTCACTGGCGGACAAGGGCTACCGCAAGGCGCTGCAGGACGATGCGAATCTGTTGGAAGGCCTGAACGTGTACTTCCACAAAGTGACCTACAAGGCAGTCGCCGAGGCCCTGGACTATGAGTATCTGCAGGCGCGGCAGGCGCTGGACTGGCGCTTCTGATCCCGGTTGGATGCACGATTTTGATACGGCGCCGTGCAGCGCGGCACCGGATCAGGCAAAATTCGCGTCCGTTTCGTCAATGGTGGCCCGCGTCGGCCCCCGCGACGGTCAGCCGTGAACTCCGCCAGGCCCGGAAGGGAGCAACGGTAGCGGTGCGACCGGGCGCCGGGATCGTCGGCGCGGGCCGCCTCCAATTTCGTGAGGCGAGAGGTGTGAGGCCCAAGGTGCTTCGTTGTCCGAATGATCTGCGGCTTTGTGGCGCACGCCTCACGCCTCACGCTTACCGCCTCACGCAGCAATGAGCTACCTCGCACTCGCACGCAAGTGGCGGCCTCGGCGCTTCGAGGATGTCGTCGGCCAACCGCACGTGGTCCAGGCGCTGACGCATGCGCTCGATACTGACCGCCTGCATCCCGCGATCCTGCTGACCGGCACGCGTGGCGTTGGCAAGACCACGCTGGCGCGTATCGTCGCCAAGTCCCTGAACTGCGAGATCGGCGTCAGCGCCAATCCTTGTGGCGAATGCTCGTCCTGTCGCGAAGTCGACGAAGGCCGTTTCGTCGATTTGCTGGAAATCGACGCGGCCAGTCGCACCAAGGTCGAGGACACGCGTTCGATGCTGGACAACGTCCAGTACGCGCCGGTGCGCGGGCGCTACAAGGTCTATCTGATCGACGAGGTCCACATGCTGTCCGGGCACTCGTTCAACGCGCTGCTCAAGACGCTTGAGGAGCCGCCGCCACACGTCAAATTCATTCTCGCGACCACCGATCCGCAGAAGCTGCCGATCACGGTGTTGTCGCGCTGTCTGCAGTTCCATCTCAAGCGCTTTCCCACGGGCTCGATTCGCAGTCTGATGGAGCGCGTGCTGGCCGAAGAGGGCGTGACCTTCGAATCCCCGGCGCTGGCCGAGCTGGCACGCGCCGCCGACGGTTCGATGCGCGACGGTTTGTCGCTGCTCGATCAGGCCCTGGTGTTTGCCGGTGGCAGCTCGCTCAGCGTGGCGCAGATCGACGACATGCTGGGCAGCGGCGGGCGGCGTCTGTTGCTGGAGCTGATCGGTGCCGTGGCGGCGGCCGATTCGGACCGTCTGCTGGCGGGTTTTCAGCGGATTGACGAAATGGCGCCGGATTTTTCGGCGCTGAGCGATGATCTTTCCGCGATCCTGCAGCGGATCGCCGTCCTGCAATTGCTGCCGAAAGCGCGCAACGAGGACGATGACGACACGCTGGTCGAGCTGGCGCAGTCCCTGCCGGCCGAGGACGTGCAGCTTTACTATCAGATCGCCATCACCGGCCGTCGCGACCTGCCGTGGACGCCGGACCCGCGGCTCGGTTTTGAAATGACCGTGCTGCGGATGATGACGTTTCGTCCGGTTGATGTGCCGCCGGCGCCCGTCGGCGCCGGGGCGGGCGCGTCGGGCGGGCGTTCCGGGGGCTCGGGCAGCTCGCCGCGCTCGAATGCGGCCAGCGCTGCCAGCGCATCGGCGGCCAGGAACGATGCCGCGCCGCCGGCCCGATCCCCGGTTCAGCTGGTGCGGCCGGAGCCCGCAGCGGCACAGGCAACCGCCGCGCCATCTGCGAACAATGATGCCGGCGACGCCTTTTCGCCCGAAGACGAACACTGGGCCGATCAGGTCGAAACCCTGGAACTCGAAGGCTTCGTGCGCGGCCTCGCGCGTCATTGCGCCTGGATCGCTCAGGATGACGATCGGATTCGGCTCGGGCTGCTGGGCAGCTTCGAGCATCTGTTGCAGGATGAGCGCCGTCAGCTGATTCAGGACGCCCTGTCTAAGGCGCAGGGTCGGCCGCTCATGCTGGCGATCGAGATGAACGAGACGGCGACCCGCACGCCGATGGAGCGTGACCGGCGCCGGGCCGCGGCCCGGCAGGCGGCCGCGGAGGCGGCGATCGCGCAGGATCCGAACGTGCGTGCATTGCAGGACCGCTTCGGCGCGCAGCTCCGCACCGGTTCGGTTCAGCCCCTGTAGCTTACGGTCCGTCACGGACATTTCCCCACCAAAGCCTTCACGGAGAACAGACATGAAAGGTCCCATGGGCCAGCTGATGCGCCAGGCGCAGCAGATGCAGGATCAGATGAAGCGCATCCAGGAAGAGATCGCGCAGGCCGAGGTCACCGGCGAATCCGGTGCCGGCATGGTCAAGATCACGCTGACCGGCAAGCACCAGGCGCGCCGCGTCGAGATCGACCCGGCGGCGCTGTCCGAAGACAAGGAATTTCTCGAAGACCTGATCGCGGCCGCGATCAACGACGCCAGCGCCAAAGCCGAGGAACTGTCCAAGGAGCGCATGGCGCAGGCCACGGCGGGCCTGAACCTGCCGCCTGGCATGAACCTGCCGTTCTGAGCCACGACCGTCCGCAATGGTCGCGTATTCCCCGCGTCTGGCCCGCTTGATTGAATCGCTGCGGCGTCTGCCCGGCGTAGGCCCGAAGTCCGCGCAGCGTATGGCGCTGCACCTGCTCGACCGCGACCGTGAAGGCGCATCGTTCGTGGCGCGCTCGATCGATGAAGCGCTGCAGCACGTCGGTCGCTGCCCGAGCTGCCGCATGTTCTGCGAGGGCGGGGATTGCCGCTACTGCGCGCCGTCGCGCGCGGAAAGCGGCCAGCTCTGCGTCGTGGAGACCCCGGCGGACCTGCTGGCGATCGAGTCCAGCACGCCGTATCGCGGGCGCTATTTCGTGCTGATGGGCAAGCTCTCGCCGATCGACGGCATCGGCCCGGAAGAACTGGGCTTGAGCCTGCTGGCGCAGCGCATGGGCGAAGACCGCGTCAGCGAAGTCATCATCGCCACCAACCCCACGGTCGAAGGTGAGGCCACGGCGTACTACGTGGCCGAGATGGCGCGCGCCGCCGGCCTCAAGGTCACGCGCATCGCCCACGGCGTGCCGATGGGCGGCGAACTCGAATACGTGGACGGCAGCACCCTGGCGCATGCCTTCTCGGGGCGGCAGACCCTGGGCGGTTGAGGTTTTCGGTGCTGTTTTTTTGTTGCCCGCAAAGACGCTGGGCGCGCAGAACGCTGTAAGAATGCTGTTGATAGGAGCGGAGCCACCGGTCCGTTCCCGCTACCGTTGCGACGGCCAACGCCTCCGGCCATGGAAAACCCGCAGGATTTCGATGCGCTCGCCGCGGGCACGATACGGCACGAGATAGTTTGTTCCGGGCACCACCAGCTCACGCGTGCCGGGAGCCCGGCCGGGACGCCCGAGACCGGGATGATCGGCCAGCGTGCCAACGGTGTTTTCTATCAGGACGACAATCCGGGCTGCGGCTTGTGGGTCATCCTGTGCAATGTAGTCAGCCTCTTCCTTGAGGTTGAGCAGCGCGCGGTTTAGCCACTTAATCTGCACGACGGCGCCAGCCGCCGAAGAAATTCCCGACTTCCGCATCGGACGCGAATTCTCCGCGGTCGGCTTCGCCGATTGCCGCGCGAATTTCACCGACCTGCCATTCATTGAGTTCGAGGTATTCGCGGATCGCCTCTGCAGCAAGAAAGGACCGGCTTCGCTGCGTTGCCTCGGCGAGTTTGTCCAGACGATCCCTGGCGTCGTCTTCGAGGCGAATGGTCATCGTTGTGGACATGGACGCAAATTGGTTGTGGGCGGATGTGTACATCCTGCCACAACAAGCTAGCGGCGTCGCAACCTTGGACTACGGGTACCCAAACAGTCTGCTGCTTTTCTGGGTGTCTTTGCGACTTCGCGAGAAACCGGCTTTTGCCTCTGCCGTCATTTGGTCCCGAAAATCCGATCCCCGGCATCACCCAGCCCCGGCACGATGTAGCCGTGATCGTTGAGGCCGGGGTCGATGGCGGCGGTGAAGACCGGCACGTCCGGGTGCTTGTCATGGAAGTGCTCGAGACCTTCCGGACAGGTCAGCAGGCAGACGAAGCGGATCGAGCGCGGGCCGGCTTCCTTGAGGCGCTCGACCGCGGCCACGGCCGAATTGCCGGTGGCCAGCATCGGGTCGATGACGATCGCATCGCGGTTGCGCATGCCTTGGGGCATCTTGAAGTAGTACTCGACCGCGACCAGGGTCTTGGGGTCCCGATACAGGCCGATATGGCCGACGCGCGCACCGGGAACCACCGCGCGCATGCCTTCCAGAAAGCCCAGGCCGGCGCGCAGGATCGGCACGAACACGATCTTCTTGCCGTCGATGACGCGTGAGCGCATCGGGCCGATTGGGGTTTCGATGTCGATCTCCTGCATCGGCATCTCGCGCGTGACCTCGTAGGCCATCAGGCTCGCGATTTCGTCCATCAATCGCGAAAACGTGTTGGTGCTGGTGGACTTGCGCCGCGCCAGCGTCAGCTTGTGCTGCACCAGCGGATGCTCGATGACGGTGACTTCGCCTTGCATGAATGCTCCTGGTCCTAGAAAACGGTGCCGTCGGTCTCGATGGACATTGGCGGCAGGCCGCTCCGAAGTTCCATTGCGAGCTGCCGCCCGGCACCCCAGGTTCCGCCTTGCAAGAGTGATGCGAGCGGCAGTTGTTGTGCATCCAGCTTCAACAGTCCGCGCACCGACTCGGCCAGCTTGTCGATCAGGCAGACGGTCAGCGCCCGCCATTCGATCACCAGTTCATCACCGACCTGCCAACTGCGCGGCCCGCGCGCGGCGTCTCGAAGTTGCAGCCAGCCGCTGTCGATCAGCAGGCCGCCGTTGCGGTACTCCGGCAAGGCCGTCAGCGCATCGAGCCCAGCGACCTGGAATCCGGCTGACTCGAACGGCTCGACCAGCGAATAGGCGAGCCATTGCGAGAGCTTATGGAACGGGGCCCAGCCCGCCGAATCGCCGCGGCCGCCAGCACGACGGTGCTGCCAGACATCGCCGAGTGGCGTGTCGTCGATCCGTGACGGTGTCAGCCAGATGCTGCTGAAATGGTCGAGCAGCACACGCAACAGCGCGGCCGCCTCGATCGTGGATCCTTGCGTCTTGCCGGCCAGCAGATCAAACAGCGCACCCGGTCTCGCCGGGCCGCCGAATAGCCCGAATACCGATTCCTGGGTTTCCAGCGCCTCGCCGAGGCGACGCAGCAATGCAGCGCGACCTTCGAGGCCGAGCAGCGGATTGTCGGGACTGACCTGGAGCAGTTTGGCCAGATGCGGCGCATCGATGCGCTGCAGACCCCGCGCATCCACCTGCAAAGGTTTGCCGCGCTCGGACGAAAACGCACCATTCACGAAAGCGTGAAAGCTGGCCACGCCGAGTCCTTCGGACCGTGTGTGGATCGTTCCGCCGGGTTCCTGCCAGCTCCAGTCGGGTCCGGCGCCGGCGTCGAGCAACACACTGACCACGGCCAGGTCCAGACCGGCACGCGCCAGTGCTTCCTCCTGCCCGGGGCCGATCAGGCTGCGCAGTGTCTGCGCCCGATCGATACCGCCGGCTTCGAAATGTCGCCAGCGGCTGTGATAGGGGACGTTCAGCCCGGGATATTGGCGGAGCGTCAGCTCGGCGACGAGCCTTGCGGTGTAGGCGCAGCGGCTGTCGTCGATACGGAACCAGGCCGAGTCGCCGGCTTCCACCGCGGCGGTGATGTTGGCGCAGCGCTCGCGGATCGTGGCCGGTTCGCGCAGGGTACGCACCGCCTCGGACGGCGCCGGGTTCATAGGCCACGGCCCTTGATGGCGCTCAGAGTCTCCAGATCGAGCCGTTCGCCTTCGGTGTAGTAGCCGGCCGCCATCTTCGCCTCGATTTCGACACGGGCGTCGGCCGGAACCAGCTCGTCCGGAATCTGCACGCGTTCGCCGACCTCGATGCCGGAGGCGGTGATGGCGTCGTATTTCAGGTTGCTCATCGACACCAGCCGATGAATCCTGCGCACGCCGAGCCAGTGCAGCACATCCGGCATCAGTTCCTGAAAGCGCATGTCCTGCACGCCGGCCACGCATTCGGTGCGCAGAAAATAATTGTCTGCGGTATCGCCGCCGGCCTGACGTTTGCGCGCGTTGTAGACCAGGAACTTGGTGACCTCGCCGAGCGCGCGACCTTCCTTGCGGCAGTAGACGATCAGGCCGACACCGCCACCCTGCGCGCCCCGGATACATTCCTCGATCCCGTGCGTGAGGTAGGGCCGGCAGGTGCAGATGTCGGAGCCGAACACGTCCGAGCCATTGCATTCGTCGTGGACGCGGCAGGTCAGCGGTTTGCCGGTATCGGCGAGATCGGCCGGCTCGCCGAAGATGTAGGCGGTTTGACCGCCGATCGGCGGCAGAAAGACCTCGAGATCGCTGCGCGTGACCAGTTCCGGGAACATGCCGCCGGTTTCTTCGAACAGCGCGCGCCGCAGGTCCGATTCCACCACGCCGAAGCGCTGTGCCACACCCGGAAGCCACCACACCGGTTCCAGCGCGATCTTGGTGACGCGTGCCGAGCCGCTGTCGAGCAGGAACCGGCCATCGGGGACGAGTCGGCCGGCTGCGATCGCCTCCCGCAGTTCCGGCAGATCGATGTGCGCCTGGGTGATGGCGATCGTCGGGCGGATGTCGAAGCCGGCGGCGATCTGCTCGGCGTAGAGCTCGGCGACATCGGCACCGAACGGGTCGAGCGAGACGATGCGTTCGGCATCGAACCACTGAGGATAGGGGCCGACGCGGTCGGTGGGTCGGGTATCCGTGAGGTCGGCGCGGTGACCGCGCGGCAGCGCATTTGCGGCGACGGCCAGCGCGCGATAGATGCCGTAGGCACCGCTGTGCGAGCCGATCACGTTGCGCCGCAGGCGATTGGTGACGGTGCCGATGACCGGCCCGCGCGTCAATGGGTCGGGCGCACCCCACTGGATCGACAGCAGTTCGGCGTCGCTCGCGGGGGGATGCGAGGTCAGGCGGATGTGACCCGGACGGCCTGATGTGTCGTCGGCACTCATGACGTATTCCCTTGAGGCAACGTCCGATGACGATACACCAGTCCGATCAGGGCTAATCGCGGTTCAGCGCATCGACCTTGGCGGCGCAGATGAAATCGTTTTCGGTCAGGCCATTGGCGGCGTGAGTCGAATAGCGGATCGAACAGGTCTTGTAACCGAACTGAATGTCCGGGTGATGATCCTCGCTGTGGGCGATCCAGATCACGGCGTTGATGAAGGCGGTGGTGCGCCAGTAGTTCTTGAACTCGAAATGGCCTTCGATATGGCTGGCATCGTCGGCCAGCGTCCAGTTGGCGCGCAGTTTCTTCATCAGCACGCTGGCATCGCTGTGCGACAGCGGCTTGGTGCCACCCTCGCAGGGAACGCAGCGGCGTTGGGCAAGTTCGGTCATCGGTTCTCCGGAGTGCGCCGCTGCAATCTCAGGCGGCGAGAGCGTATTCGAGGTCGGCGCGAAGATCGTCCAGATCCTCGATGCCGACCGAGAGGCGGCACAGGGTATCGCTGATGCCCAGGGCATTGCGCGTTTCGGCCGGCACGCTGGCGTGGGTCATGATGGCGGGGTGCTCGATCAGGCTTTCGACGCCGCCCAGGGATTCGGCCAGCGCGAACAGTTCGCAGCGTTCGAGAAAGCGTCGCGATTCGGCCAGGCCGCCCGACAGTTCGATCGAGATCATGCCGCCGAATCCGCGCGGCATCTGCCGCCGGGCGAGCGCGTGCTGCGGGTGGGCCGGCAGGCCGGGATAGTGCACGGCGGCGATCCGCGGATGGGACTTCAGCCATTCGGCCAACGCCTGCGCGTTCTCGCAGTGCCGTTGCATGCGCAGGCCCAGGGTCTTGACGCCGCGCAAGGCGAGAAACGCGTCGAACGGCCCGGCGACTGCGCCGACGGCGTTCTGAAGAAAGGCGAGGCGCTCGGCCAGTCCGCTGTTGTCGCCGACCACCAGCAAACCGCCGACGACATCGGAATGACCATTGATGTATTTGGTGGCGGAGTGCATGACCACATCGAACCCCAGTTCCAACGGGCGTTGCAGCGCCGGGCTGGCGAACGTGTTGTCGGCGGCGCAGAGGATGTCGTGGCGGTGGGCGATGGCGGCGACGGCTTCGAGATCCGCGAGTTTCAACATTGGATTCGAGGGCGTCTCGACCCAGATCATGCGGGTTTCCGGACGGATCGCTGCCGCCACCCGGGCTGGATCGCGCAAGTCCACATAGCTGAAGTTAAGCCCGGCAGAGCGCGCCCGCACATTCGCGAACAGGCGGTAGGAGCCGCCGTACATGTCGTCCGAGGCGATGACATGGGCGCCGGGCTCCAGAACTTCCAGCAGCGTCGCCGTGGCGGCCAGGCCGGAGGCGAAGGCGAAACCGCGGGTGCCGGATTCCAGGTCGGCGACACAGCGTTCATAGGCGAAGCGGGTGGGGTTCTGCGAACGCGAATATTCGTAGCCCTGGTGTACGCCGGGCGACTGCTGGACATAGGTCGAGGTGGCGTAGATCGGCGTCATCACCGCGCCGGTGCTTGGGTCCGGAGACTGGCCGGCGTGGATCGCGCGTGTGCCGAAGCCGTGTTTGTTCATGCTGCGAAAGCTCCCGGTTCAGCCCTTGTAGGTATGCGCCGACAGCGCAACGCGTTCGGCCAGCGAGCGGACCGCCATGATCAGGAAGTTGGACAGGTCCGAGCCTTCCAGATAGTTGGCCGAATGCAGATTGGAGACGCGGCCCTCGGAGACGAAGCGGAAGGCATTGCCCCAGCGCTCCTCGTGGTGCGGGTCGTAGACGGCGATGGGGATGCCGTCATTCTGCTTCAGCAAGGAGAAGCAGGGGATGTCGGTGTAGCCGTCGCCGACGAAGATCATGTGATCCAGCGGTACCGGCTGATGATCGCGCGATACCTTGCGATTGACCTCGAACGGCTTGCCGCGGTAGGTCGCGCCGGTCAGCCCCTTCTGGATGTGGAACAGATAGCGCGTCTTGTCGGTGAAGCTCACGACGCGCTTAGGAAAGATCGCATGGCCAGCCGCATCGTAGTGAAGTTCGGAGGCCCAGATTTCGGTGAATTCGTGGGCGATGCGGGTCGAGCGCAAGACGTCGCCAAGCCCGCTGGAAATCACATAGAACTCCAGACGCAGCCTCGGATTGGCCTTCTTCGCAGTGGCGCGCAGTCGGTTGAAAATAGTGTCGACTCCCGCGTGCAGCGGCGCCTCGGCGCCCCAGGTCGACAGGGATTGCTGAGTGATCGGGCCGATACGACCGCTTTGCGCGGCCTCGATCATCTTGTACAGATAGGCCGGCACCGGATCCCAGTCCTCGGCGTAGAGGCTGCCGACCTCTTCCTTCCAGAAGCGTGGCAGATCATCGATGCCGGCCTTGCGCAGATAGCCGCTGGTGGTGTCGGGGGCGAGGGTGTCGTCGAAGTCGAATACGACGGCGATGGTGTCGTGCATGGCGCCTTGGTGTCTGCGGAAATTAATGAAGCTGCTTGCGCAGGTGGTTGAGCAGGTCGATACGCGTGATCAGGCCGATGAACCGTCCCGCCTCGGCGACGACCGCGACGTGATCGCGCTGGAAGATCGGCAGCAGGCTGTCGATCGGCGCGTCCGGCCGGATCGTTTCGACATCGCGCACCATCGCGGTGCCGACGGCATCGTCGAAACGCGAGGCCTGCGCCTGCACATGCACGAGCAGATCGGATTCATCAAGAATGCCGACAAGCTGTTCGTCCTGCATCACCGGCAATTGTGAGATGTCGAACAGTTTCATGCGACGGTAGGCGTGCAGCAGGGTGTCCTGCGGACTGACCGTGACGGCCGAGCCCTCATGGTAGCGACGCACCACCAGGTCCAGAAGATTGTACTGGCGCGGCACGTCCAGCAGCCCCTGATCGAACAGCCAGTGATCGTTGTACATTTTCGAAAGGTACTTGTCACCGCTGTCGCAGACGAAGCTCAGCACGCGCTTGGGTTCGGCCTGCTCCCGGCAGTAACGCAAGGCGGCGGCCAGCAGCGTACCGGTGCTGGAGCCGCCGAGCAGGCCTTCGGCGGCGAGCAGCTCGCGCGCACTGGCAAAACTCTCGGCATCCTTGATTTCGTAGGCGCGGCGCACGCGCGAAAGATCGCAATTGGGCGGCACGAAGTCCTCTCCGATGCCTTCGATCAGCCAACTTCCGGCGGTCTTCTGAACCTGACCGGTGCGAACGACATCGGCCAGGATCGAGCCCTCGGGATCGGCCAGTATCATCTCCACCTGCGGTGCCATGCGGGCGAAATATCGCGACAGGCCGGTCAGGGTGCCGCCGGAGCCGACACCGCACACCACGGCATCCAGGCGCTGGTCCATCTGCGACCAGATTTCCGGCCCGGTACTGGTCTCGTGCGCTAGGGGATTGGCCGGATTGGCGAACTGGTTGACGTAGTAGCTTCCCTCGATCTCCCGCGAAAGCCGCTGCGCGATGTCCTGGTAGTACTCGGGATGCCCCTTGGCGACGTCGCTGCGCGTGATGTGGGTTTCGGCACCGAGTGCCTTGAGATGCAGGACTTTCTCCTGTGCCATCTTGTCCGGAATCACCAGGATCAGTTTGTAGCCTTTCTGCGCGGCCACCAGCGCAAGACCCAGTCCGGTGTTGCCGGCCGTGGCCTCGATCAGGGTGCCGCCCGGCTTGAGTTGTCCGTTGCGTTCGGCAGCCTCGACCATCGACAGGCCGATGCGATCCTTGATCGATCCGGTGGGGTTGCGGTTTTCGAGTTTGAGAAACAGCCGGCAGGGGCCGGTGTCGAGCTTGCGCACTTCAACCAGGGGCGTGCGTCCGATGGCACCAAGTACGGAGCTGTAGGTGTCCAATGCGATCCCTCCGTCTGTCCTGTTCTGGTGTGCTCGCCGGCGCTTGTGAGACAGTCCGCCGAGGTTAGCACGCGGCATTTGCTAGCATTGATGCGCATGAGACCCCCGACGCCATGAAAGCTGAAGCCAGCCACCTGATCTGGATTGACCTGGAGATGACCGGGTTGATTCCGGAACGCCACCGAATCATCGAAATCGCGACCGTCGTGACCGACAGTCATCTCAATGTGCTGGCCGAAGGGCCGGTGCTGGCGCTGCGCCAGTCCGCCGCCGAGCTCGACGCGATGGATGAATGGAACACCACCCAGCACGGCCGCTCCGGCCTGACCCAGCGCGTGCGCGACAGCAACGTCGACGAGGCGAGGGCGGAACGGGAAACCCTGGAATTTCTGAATCGCTGGGTGCCGGAACGATCCTCGCCGATGTGCGGCAATTCGATCTGCCAGGACCGTCGTTTCCTGGCGCGCTGGATGCCGGCCCTGGAGCGTCACTTCCACTACCGCAATCTCGACGTGAGCACGCTCAAGGAATTGTGCTCCCGCTGGGCGCCGGCGGTGGCCCGCGGGCACCGCAAAGAATCGCGTCATCTCGCGCTGGACGACATCCGCGATTCGATCGAGGAGCTGCGTTACTACCGCGAGCATTTCCTGCGTCTGCCGACGCCCGCCGTCTGAACAGCCTGTCCGAAACGATCGTGGTATTGATGCCGTCGTTCTGTCCATTGCCCCGCTGAAAAACCATGGAGCTGATACGGGGACTCGCCAATCTGAAATCGCGGCATAGCGGCTGTGCGCTGACGATCGGTAATTTCGACGGCGTTCACCTGGGCCATCAGGCCTTGCTGGATCAGGCGCGCGAAATCGCGCAAAGTCTCGGTCTACCTTCTGCGGTCATGAGCTTCGATCCCACGCCGCGCGAATACTTCGCCCGTGATGAGGCGCCGCCGCGTGTCGCCACGCTACGCGACAAGCTCGCGCAAATCCAGGACCGCGGGATCGACCGCCTGCTGTTGGTGCGCTTCTGCAGGCGTTTTGCCTCGCAGAGCCCGCAGGCCTTTGTCGAAGAGCTGCTGATCCGCCGGCTCGGTGTGCGTGCGCTGGTGGTCGGTGACGACTTTCGTTTCGGCCGTGAGCGTGCCGGAAATCTGGCGCTGCTCGGCAAGCTGGGGACCGAACACGGGATGATCGTGGAAACCCTGGGGCCGGTTGATGTCGATGGACTGCGCTGTAGCTCCACGGCGGTACGCGGGGCGCTGGGCGCAGCCGACTTGGCCGCTGCCGCGAAGCTGCTGGGGCGCCCCTATTCGATCCGCGGCGTGGTGCGGCATGGCCGCAAGCTGGGCCGCACTCTGGGCGTGCCGACCGCGAATATCGCCTTCAAGCAGCGCATGGCCTTGCGCTACGGTGTCTATGCCGTACGGGTGCAACAGGCGAACCGGCAATGGACCGGAGTTGCCAATTTCGGCGTGCGTCCGACCCTGGACGGCGAGCAGCGACTATTGCTGGAAGTCCATGCGTTTGCAGACACGGGCGACCTTTATGGGCGACAATTGCGGGTTGAATTCTCCCGGTTTCTGCGACCGGAGCAGCGTTTCGACTCCCTGGACGCGCTCAAGACGCAGATTCGGCTTGATGCCGATGCCGCGCGGGACCATTTCTCCATCGCCTGATCGTCAAAACCGAAACGCGGCCCGCGCGGCGGTTTCGATCGAGGCCCTGACCGATTCGACGCCGTGAGCAACGAGCAAGACTACAAGAACACGCTGAACCTGCCGAAGACCGATTTCGCGATGCAGGCCAATCTGGCCAAACGCGAGCCGGCCTGGATTGCGGCCTGTGAATCCGAAAAGCTCTACGAGCGGATCGAGGCTGAGACCCGCGATCGCCCGGTATTTCGCTTTGTCGACGGCCCGCCGTACGCGAATGGCGATATTCACATCGGCCATGCCGTGAACAAGGTGCTCAAGGACATGATCCTCAAGTCCGTGCGCCTGGACGGCTATCGCGCGCCGTTCACGCCGGGCTGGGACTGCCACGGTCTGCCGATCGAACTGCAGGTCGAGAAGAAGCACGGCAAGGTCGGCGTCAAACTGGATGCGGCCGCGTTCCGCGCGCATTGTCGCGAATACGCCGGGCAGCAGATCGACCGCCAGCGCGAGGACTTCAAACGGCTGGGAATTTTCGCCGACTGGGATCGTCCTTACCTGACGATGCAGCCGGCCTTCGAGGCGGAGCAGCTGCGGGTGCTGGGTCGTATCGTCGAGCGCGGTCATGTCGTGCGCGGCTTCAAGCCGGTGCACTGGTGCCTGGATTGCGCCTCCTCACTCGCCGAGGCCGAGGTCGAATATCAGGACAAGCAGTCTTTTGCCGTCGACGTGCGGTTCGCGACCACGGATGCGGCCGAGTTGAGCCGCCGCTTTGGAGTCGATGGCGAGGCCCCGGCCTCGTACGTGATCTGGACGACCACGCCGTGGACGCTGCCGGCGAATCAGGCCATCACGGTTCATCCTGAACTGGAGTACGGGCTCGTTGAGATCGACGGCGAACACCTCGTACTGGCGACCGGTCTGGTCGAGGCCTATGCCGCGCGCGTGGGTGCCACCGAAGCGCGGGTGCTCGCCACGATCAAGGGCGCGGCGCTGGAAGGCGCGCGCGCGCAGCATCCGTTTGCCGGGCGCACGGTGCCGCTGATACTCGGCGAGCATGTGACGCTGGATGCCGGCACCGGCCTGGTCCATACCGCGCCGGCGCACGGCGTGGAGGATTACGGCGTGGGCCGCGAATACGGCCTGCCGGTCGACAATCCGGTGCAGGGCAATGGTGTGTTCGTCGACGGCACGCCGCTGGTCGGCGGCCAGCACGTGCGCAAGGTGGACGAGTTGATCCTCGACGCGCTGTCGGCTCAAGGTGCCTTGGCCCACAAGGCCACGATCACGCACAGTTACCCGCATTGTTGGCGTCACAAGTCGCCGCTGATCTTCCGTGCCACGCCGCAGTGGTTCGTATCGATGGACGCGGCCGGGCTGCGCAAGGACGCGATCAGCGAGATCGAAAAGACCCGATGGCTTCCGGCCTGGGGCGAAAATCGCATCCGCGAGATGGTGGCGGGGCGCCCCGACTGGTGCATTTCGCGTCAGCGCTACTGGGGCGTGCCACTGGCGGTGTTCGTGCACCGGCAGAAGCAGGAACTGCACCCCGAAACCTCGGCGCTGCTGATGAAAGTGGCGGAACGTGTGCAAGCCGAGGGACTCGAGGCCTGGTTTGGCTCGTCCGTTGAAGACTGGCTCGGCGCGGAAGCGGCGGACTACGAGAAGTGCCCGGACACGCTGGATGTCTGGTTCGACTCCGGTGCCGTGCATCAGTGTTCATTCAAATCGGTCGATCCCGAAGCGCTGGACGCGGACGGGCTGGCGCCGCAGGCGGACCTGTACCTGGAAGGCTCGGACCAGCACCGCGGTTGGTTTCAGTCCTCGCTGCTGACCTCGGTGGCGATGCGCGGCCGGGCGCCGTATCGCGAGGTGCTGACGCACGGCTTCACGGTCGACGCGCAGGGACGCAAGATGTCCAAGTCGCTCGGCAATGTGGTCGCGCCGCAGACCGTGCTCAAGACCCTGGGTGCCGATGTCTTGCGCCTGTGGGTGGCGGCCAGCGACTACTCGGGCGAGATTGCGGTCTCCGACGATCTGCTCAAGCGCATCGCCGATGCCTATCGACGCATCCGCAACACCGCGCGCTTTCTGCTCGGCAATCTGCATGACTTCGATCCGGCCGGTGATGCCGTGCCGGTGGATCGGATGCTGGCGATCGATGCGCATGCGCTGGCTCAGGCCGCGGCACTGCAGGCGCAGATCAGCAAGGCGTATCAGACCCGCGAGTTCCATCAGGTGTACCAGCGTCTGCATAACTACTGTGTGGTGGACTTGGGCGGCCTGTATCTGGACGTGCTCAAGGACCGGCTCTACACCCTGCCGCAGGCCAGCGAAGCGCGTCGGTCCGCGCAGACCGCGATGTTCCACATCAGTGAGGCGCTGGTGCGCTGGATCGCGCCGATCCTGTCGTTCACGGCCGATGAGATCTGGCAACTGCTGCCCGGTGAGCGTACGGCCAGCATCTTCACCCAGACTTGGCATGCGTTTCCGGTGACCACACCGCAAGCTGCGATCGACTGGAAGCGCCTGGTTCTGGTGCGCGATGCGGTCAAGAAGGAACTCGAGGATGCGCGCCAGCGCGGTGAGATTGGCGGATCGCTGGACGCCACGGTGCGGCTGCATGCCACGGGCGTGCTTCGGGAAGCGCTGAGCGGCGTCGCCGCCGAACTGCGCTTCTGGCTGATCACGTCGGATGCGGAGCTGGTTGCCGAGCCGCTGGAGGATGCGATCAAGCTCGACAATGGCGAACTGCTGGGCATCAGCATTGGCCGTAGCGAGTCCGAGAAGTGCCAGCGTTGCTGGCATCGCCGGCCCGATGTCGGCCAGCATGCGGCGCATCCGGCGCTGTGCGGGCGTTGTATCGACAACGTGGACGGCGTCGGCGAGACGCGGCGCTGGGTCTGATGCGCGCCGCTTCCCTGGCTTTCGCGGCCGGCGCGGTCGGCGCCCTGCTCAACAGTCTGGCAGTGTGGGCGGCCGGACACTATGGGCTGACGGCGCGGATCGGTGTGGCCATCCACCCGTCGTTCAGCGCGGCCTGGCTCTATCCGCGTATCGTATGGGGCGGGTTATGGGGCCTGTTGCTGTTGTTGCCGCTGGCGCCCGGACGTACCCTGATCCGCGGATTGGTGGTCAGCCTGGGACCGAGCCTGGCGCAGCTGCTTTTCTTCTTTCCGCAACAGACGTCACACGGACTGGGTGGTTGGGGTCTGGGCCTGCTGACACCGGTCGCGGTCCTGATATTCAATGCGATCTGGGGCATCTCCGCCGCCTACTGGATTCGATCCACGGGACGCTAATGGAATTTCGATACAAGAATGTGTACTGGCTGTGGCTCTCGGCTGCGGTCATCCTGCTGGATCAGATCACCAAGCAGTTGATCGTGCGCGGGCTGGACTGGTACGAGTCGATTCCCGTGATTCCGTTCTTCAACATCGTGCACATGCGCAATACCGGCGCGGCGTTCTCGATGTTCGCCGAGGCCTCGCCGGTCGTGTTCATCGCGCTGGGCGTGGCGGTGTCGATCGGCATCATGTGGTGGCTGCGGCGTAATCCGCGCGGGCAGCTGCTGGTGGCGGTCGCGCTGTCGCTGATACTCGGCGGTGCGCTCGGCAACGTCATCGACCGCGCCACGCGTGGGCACGTGGTCGATTTCATCGATTTCTACGTCGGCAACTGGCACTTCGCGGCTTTCAATGTTGCCGACTCCGCAATCAGCGTGGGTGCCGCCCTGCTGATTCTGGACATGGTGCTGGATAGCTTCCGGCAGAAGCGCGGCAAGGTCCGCGCAGGAGCCTGAATGAAGATACTGCTCGCCAACCCCCGCGGTTTCTGCGCTGGCGTCGACCGCGCCATCGAAATCGTGGAACGGGCGATCGAACAACTCGGCCCGCCGGTCTACGTTCGCCACGAGGTGGTCCACAACCGCTTCGTGGTGGACCGGCTGCGCGGACTCGGTGCGGTGTTTGTCGAGGAAGTCGATGAAGTGCCGGAAGGCGCAATCTGCATCTTCTCGGCACACGGCGTGTCGCAGGCGGTGCGCGGCGACGCACGCAAACGCGGCCTGACGGTGTTCGACGCGACCTGTCCGCTGGTGACCAAAGTACACATCGAGGTCGCCAAGTATTCGCGTGAGGGGCGGGAGGTGGTGCTGATCGGCCATCGCGGCCACCCCGAGGTCGAAGGCACGATGGGCCAGTTCGACAGTACCTATGGTGGTGCGATCTTTCTGGTCGAAACCGTGGACGACGTGCAGCGGCTGCCGGTGCGCAAGCCGGACCGTCTGGCCTACGTCACCCAGACCACGCTGTCGATGGACGACACCGCGCGCATCATCGACGCGCTGCGCGCTCGTTTCCCACAGGTGCACGGACCGCGCAAGGACGATATCTGCTACGCCACCCAGAACCGCCAGGACGCCGTGAAGTCCCTGGCCCAGCAATGCGATCTGGTACTGGTGGTGGGTTCGCGCAACAGTTCCAATTCCAACCGCCTGCGCGAGCTCGCCGAACAGCGTGGGGTACCCGCGCA
Source organism: Gammaproteobacteria bacterium (assembly GCA_022599775.1). GTDB lineage: Bacteria > Pseudomonadota > Gammaproteobacteria > Nevskiales > Nevskiaceae > Banduia. The sequence continues at coordinate 84,573 of JAHZLQ010000048.1, read as the reverse complement.
TCTGATCGACGGTCCGGACGACATCAATCCCGAATGGACCTGCGGCAAGCAGCGCATCGGCGTCACGGCGGGTGCCTCCGCGCCCGAGGTCCTGGTCTCCGAGGTCGTGAACCGTCTGCGCGAATTGGGTGGCGAATTGGCCGAGGAGCTGAAGGGGCGCGAGGAAAACGTGGTGTTCTCGCTGCCACGGCCCTTGAACCGTGTGGCCAAGGAACGCTAAGGCTCGCGTTGTTTTGCTTTGTGATCCGGTACCTGCAGTGACCGAGGCGCGTTTCAGCCGGTGCAGGGCGTGTCGGTCTCGCGCAGGCTGACACGTCCCGAAAGTTGCGTGCTGACTTCGCGCGGCTGGAGCTTGTCGCTGTCCGGCTCGATCATGAAGCACACGTTGCCGCTGGTCCGGCCCGAGGCGCGATAGACCACCTGGGTGATGTCGGTCGCCGGGATGACAGAGACGCCGGCGCCGACGGCGTCGAATACCGCGATGAAATCCTGATCGCAGGACGCGCCTACTAGCCAGCCGTTGTTCCAATCCTGATCGCTGCTGCCGCAGGCCAGATTCGCGCCCCCGCTTCGCGGGAATACCGAAATCGCGGTATTGCGCGCAATCGCCTCCGAGCGTGCCTGGGCGAGCGCGCCGTACAGCTGAGTCGAGGCCGCTGAACGCTGGGACGACAGCAGATACAGCCGGAAACTGGGGATTCCGATCGCCAGCAGGATGGCCAGCACCGCGATGGCGGTGAGCAGTTCTACGAGCGTGAAGCCGGATGAAGCACACGAAGCTGGATGCCCCGGGCCTCCAGAGCGCGCCACAGTCATGCGCCTCAACGCCAACACAATAACCGCGCTTCGGCGGCCGTGTGACCGGTGGCCGTGGCCGAGCGCTGTCCGTTGTAGGCAATGCTCAGGGACAGGCATTCGTCCTTAGTTTGCCGCCCTTTCGGTACCGCCTGGATACCGTCGGCGAGCAGGCTCAGGAGATAGATGGAGTCCTCATCGGCGCTGGCCGCATATTGTCCGTCCCGCTGCAGGTAGACCTTGGTCGCATCGATCGCGACCAGCGGCTCGAAACTGCCGGCATAACTGCGTCGTTTGATGTGAAACGCCTGTTGCCGCGAAGCGAGGTCGGCCAAGGTGGTTGTTGCCAGATCCCGTTGCGACTTGCGAATGTACTGCTGGTAGGCCGGAAGTGCGATCACGGTCAGGATCGTTGCAATGGCGACGACGATCATCAATTCGATCAGCGTGAAACCGTGCGGGATGCCTCGTGGAGCACTGGCGCTCTGTCGGGTCATGGCTCAGTGACCCACCCAGCTCGTACTTCCGCCATCCGGCAGCAGCCGCTTCTTTGTCGTCGACTTGGAACCGAACTCGTAGCGAATTTGCAGATTCCCGTCCTTGACTTGCTTGCCCATGCTGTCCGCCCGAATCGAGACGCAGTTTCGAGAAGGACAATCCGCTTCCGACTCGATGGACAATCGATACAGGCCTTCATTTCCACATGAGTAGGTATTGCCGGCACTCGGAAATATCTCGTTCGCGGATTCGGGATAACGCCCGATCCTGGTGTAATAGCTTTCCGCACGACCCAGGGCATCGATCAGGCATTTTTGCCCAAGCGCACGATCGGCACGCAGGCGATACTCGACATAGGAGGGGTAGGCGATCGTCGCAAGAATGCCGACCACGGCCACGGCGATCATCAACTCGATCAGGGTTACGCCCAGTTCGTGACGTGCTGGACCTGCTGCTGTCACCGCGTATCGTGCGGAGGGCCACATGCTCAAAAGCGCTCGCGCCAGTCTATTTCACCGCTGCGCGCGCGTTCCGTGACCAAGCCTGTTTCATTCTCGATGGCGCCCGTTGAGGTTTGCGTGAAAATTGTGATGCCGCGTTGGTCGCGCGCTGCGCCGGTATGCAGGCTTGGCGAGGACGCAAGCCCGGCCCCAATCGTGACTTGGCGGATGCCGATGTCGAGAGTTTGTCCATCAACGGTGCTGGTCGTTGTACCAAAGGTCGGAAGTGCGGCCTTGGGCGCCCCGGTCTTGTAGTACAGACCGTAGAGCTGGCTTGTGCCTTCGCCGCCGCACAGGTCGGTGCTGGGCGTGAACGCCGAGGCGAACAGGATGTCGCCCAGCAGGGACATCTGCGTGACGCTGCGCTCCGCCACGCCGGGCAGTTCAAGATCGAGCCTCCAGCCACCGTTCTTGACGGCCAAGGTCGACAGCGCGCCTTCGCTGCCGGCGCCGATCACGTTCGTCACGCTGCCATTGGTGGCTACGGTCGCGTCAGATACGTCCACGAAATTCGAGAAATTGTACAAGGTCGACGTACCGATCGAATTGGACGAGTCGACTGCGCCAAAAAGATACTGCTGCGGGGTTGAGGCCTTGTCCGGGTCGCCGAACAGTCTTCCTGTTCCTGCGAAGACCCATCGATTCCCTTGTGGGTCGAAAGTTACCGTCGGCGTTGACACGCTGGCCGTTCCCGGGTCGACCATCACACGTGGTGCTGCCCAGTTGGCGGTTGCGCGCTGCTCCTCACCAACGCCATTTGCGAGCTGGAATTTGAAGAGTTTGCCGGAAGGGGCTGCGGCATCGCCGCCGATAGTCCCGAAGTAGACGCTATCCGCCATGAAGTCGAGATCCCAATCGACGGTGACGGGATCGCCGACAAAGCTTTTGCTGGCCGCATTTCCGAGGTCGTAGGGTTTGCCATTGACCAGTTTCATGGATTTGAGGTCGAGGACGTAGAGCAATCCGCTGCGCGTGCTTTCGGCGTCCGTGATATTGCTCGAAATCGAATTGAGATTGTCGGGGCCGGATCCAAATACCAGATACCAGTCATCGTCGATGCTGGTGCCGGCCTGATTGCCGCGCTGGCTCATCGCGATCACGGTGGGGAACGAGGTCGTGAAGCCCAGGTCCGGATCACTGAATTCCGCCAGGAGCGTGGGCGCTTTCTCCGGGTTGGTCACATCGAGTAGCACGATTGCGGAATGCGTTTCGAGTTTGCGCTTTTTCGCCTGATTCTGGGACCAGTTGCTGAATGCTGAGAATGCATCCGCGTAGTTCCCGGCGGGCAGCGTCAGGTCGCCGCCGCCGAAGCGAAAGCCGATCGCCAGGACGGTGCCCCAACCATTGGGGTGGTCACTGTCATCGTTGAAAATGCGGGCGTCAAAGACGCGTGGCTTGGCATCGACGTACCAGACGTGCGGATAGTCGGGATCGCTCAGCCAAGTCAGATGGGGCAGCAGGTTGTAGGGCACGTAGGCCCAAAGCTCCGAGCCCAGCGGGTGCGCCGTCTCGCCGTTGTAGCTGGTCTTGAATTGAGTGTTCTCAGCGTCATAGAAGCCGGCGTTAAAGGCATGCAGCATGCCGTCGTTGGCGCCCACGTAGACGACGTTGCGACGGTTCCGGTACTTGCGTCGGAATTCGCCGTAGCTGGCATCGTCGTAGAGCAGGTCGAAGGCTTCGGATGGCGCGGCCGCCACCGTGGGCGTCGACTGCACGATGTCGCCCAGGCGCATCGTTTCGGATGTGCCGTCACCGTCATAGTCCAGCGTACGCGGTCGCAGATTGAGGCCACTGACACCGGATTGGTCGTCGCCGCGTATGTACTTCACCAGTTTGTCCGCAGTATCGGAGCTCGGGGCATTCAGGACTCCGTACGTACCCGAGGTGCTTCCGAAGCTGGCCGGGACAAACGGCTTGATTTCCCCGGCGTCTACGGAGCCGTTCTGGTTGAGGTCCAGGAAGGTGAAGATGTACCGACCGGTCGTGGCCGAGCTGCCGTACGGGCGTTGCGTGTTGATGTTGGAATTGCTGATGGCGGCCAGACGTTCACGCGCGTCCCACAGGGTTCTGAGGTCGTCGACCGACACCACGGACGACGTCGTGGCTGAATCGGCGGGGTCCCCGGAATAGCGGCGAACCTTGGTCTTGTGCTCCTGCTTATTGGCGCTGGACTCGTCGAAGAACAGCTCCACTACCGGATCGGTGCCGTAACCGTCGAGCACCGCGTCGTGATCGCCGTCCTCGCGCAGGTAGCCGTTGGAATCGACCCAGAGCGAGTGCAGTGAGCCAACCCAGCGAACTTCGTTGCCGTCCTTGTCGGATCGGGTGGGTTCGAAGAGCGCTTGATAGATCGCACCTTCGCCTTCGCGCGCATTGGCCACTACCGAGGCCGCGGTGCCGGACGCAACGCGGCCGATGATCTGGTCGAATACACGTCGCAGTTGCGCTTCCAGCTGACGCGGTTCCACGGCATAGAAATAGTTGTCCGGGTCCCCGTCCGGATTCGGGTTTCCGTCCGCGTCCACATTATCCCATTCAGCCAGACTGCTCGGCTTGTTGTCGCCATCGAGATCGTCGAAGCCACCCCACTTGGCCGCGTACCAGAGCGGATCCTTGAGCAGGGACGCGGAACTGGCGCCGATCGAGTAGGTCTTGGTCGAAGGACCGTCGCTGGTCTGACAGCTGCTGCATTCGGTGGCGCCGATGATGGCGGGCGTCGTGTAGTTGTTGATGCCGCTGTGCGCGTGAAAGCCATCGCTGGTGGTGCCACTGAGTATGTAGCCGAAGCCCATCTGATAGGGCGTCGACTGCGCCACGGTGTCGGTCGTGAGCTTGATCGTGGAGGCAGTGATTTCGTACGAAATGACGCCCCACATGTCCTGGTCGAAGTCGCCGCCCTGTTCGCTGTCTTCCCAGTTGACATAGTACTTGCCGCGACCGACGCCGCCGCTTTCCGTATGTGGCTCCACGATCTGGAAGTCGACGATTGCGCAACCGCCGCCGCCCGGCACGGATGGTGAGACCGACAGGTCCTTGCAGGCCGGCAGCAGGGTGACGAACTTTCCCTGGGCGCCGGGGACGGGGATTTCGAGCTTGGGTACGTTAGAGGCCAACTCCACGGCGTAGGTGTTGACGGTTTGTATGCCCGGCACCTTGTTGTCCGAATTGATGTCCTGGGTATGCGCATACCAGGCGATTCCCGCGATCTTGAAGGTTCCTTCGAGTCTTGGCGCCTCCGGGCAGATGCCGCGCACCTGGCCCAGGCTGCTGATCGTTTTGGCGGTACACGTCTGGTTGTTGTCACTGCCGTTCTCGCCAATGAAGAATTGCTTCCCGTTCAGTCCTTCCCCCGCGCCCACGACATCGGCGAGCTGCTCAGAAGTCATGCTGGTGCCGATGGCGGCGACATCGCCGTCACCGGGGCCATCCATGTCGTCGCCGTCATACGAGATCGTGCTGGAATTGAATGCGACGACGTTCAGCGAGGCGCAGGAATTGGATTCGTCGAGCGGTGACGAATAATTGCTTGGAACGTTCAGGCCGGGCACGTACTTGCTGTCGTTGGCGCGGTAGGCGCCGACCGGCTGCAGGTTTCCGAGGTAGCGAATGACGTTGAGATAGGCTTCACCGAACGGATTCCCCCAATTGTGGCAAGTGCCGTTCTTGAAGTCGGACAGCCCGTAGGTGCAGTTGTTTTCGTTGTTGCCGCTGTCGCCGTAAGTGCCGTCGCTGTGCTTGTATTTGGTGATCCTGTAGAGGCTCAGGGCGTTGACCAGGCCATAGGCGCTGGAACTCTGGGTGCCGTTGACCGAACCGCTCTCGTTCTTGAGTCCGGCGACGTGGATGAACCGACCGTCGGTGTTGACATTGAGCTCGTCGTTGAACGGGCCCATATTCTTGATCAGATCGCCGCCCTGCTTGTTCTTGTCGTAGGTGCCGGCCATGAGTCCGAACCACATGCGTTCGGCATCACCGTACTCTTGGAACAGGCCGATCGGCTTCTGCGTCCCGGTCGGATAGGTCTTGCAGCGGTCTCCGGCTTCGAAGCCGCTCTTGCAGACGTGGATATAGGCGTCGTACTCCGCCAGCTTTTCGCTGTTGCCTCCTGTGCTGTACGGGCCACGCGGCCACGCATCGATGCCGCTGACGGACGGGTTGTTGCCGTTGCAGCCGGCGATTTGCGTGCTGAGGCTGTTGCATTTGTTGGGATCGTTGGAGATCACCTCCTCGTGCCAGCGGCACTGCCATCGTTCGTTCGCAGCCCACAGGGAAAAGTTGCCCTTGGCGACTCGGATCAAGGGCGGATCGCTGACATTCTGGGATTCGCTTCCACTGTTGTTGACCGTGGTGTTGCACAGGGTGATGCCGCGTTTCCGCGCGTCCGAGGAACTCGCGGAGCTGAATGGTGTGAGCTTGTTGAGGTCGCTGCCGTTGTAGTACTTCGCGAAGCTGTGGGCGTCATTGGGAAGATAGGTGCGTTGCAGCACCGTCAGATCGCTCGACGTCAGGCTTGACTCGTCGACGGCGCGTTTGCCTCCGTAGAGAATCTTGCGAACGACATCGATGCGGGCCATCGTCGCCCAGTTCAGGAAATTGCCACTCCAGCTTGATCCGTCGCAGTATTTGGCGGCGAGGTTGCCGGCGCTGTCGGACGCTTCCGTGCTGCTCTGGTCATACTCGGTGACCGGCTCGAAGCGCTTGGCGCTGCTGTCATAGCTGTAGCATTTGTAGCTGTCGAAGTAACCGTAGTAGTCGAATCCGTGCTTGTAGGTGATGTCGGGCACGCCGTCCTTGTCGAGGTCGGTGTAGTCGTTGAACGCCTTGAAAAACAGCTGGTGATCCTTGGATATCTGGATCATCGCCTGCGGGATAGCCGATTCGACGCTGGTGACCGGCAGGCTCGAATACTTGACCATGGAATCGCTGGAGATGTACGGAAGCCCGGCCGCGACCGCGGAGGCCGCCCCAAGCAAACTGCTCACTGCGAGCACCGGCACCAGAACCAGATCCCGCATATACAATTTCGTGGGGTTACGCATCAGTTTCTCAGTTGCGGATCACGTGGCGATACATCGCGGACGTTCGGGTTGCGGCCTCGGATTTGCCGGCGGTCGGGGTGTTGTCCAGTCCACGGCTTGAGATCAGGAAGAAGATGTTTCCGCCGCTGGCGGCCGCCGCCTTGCCGGTTCCCTCGTAGCCGGCGACCATCGCGGCGCCGGCGCCCGGCGCCAGGTCGGTTCGGACCTTGAATACCGCCATGTCGCTGTGGACCCGGATCGGGTTGCTTGAATCCTGCCCCGAGAGCGTGACCGAGCGCTCGTAGCGTGCATCGGTCTGCAATGCATCCTGCTGCAGTACGCAGCTGGCGGCGCCGCCGCATTCCTCGTTGCCGAGGTACCACTGGCGCGGGCGTCCGCCCTTGTCCGGCTCGACCGTGTACCAGCCCGCCTTGATCCAGCTGATCAGCGGGTCATAGTCGAACTCCCCGTCGGTAATCTCGCTGTCCGGGTCCACCGTCCTGGGCCAGCCCCGGCTGAAGATATGCGCCTCAAGGGCCGGGATTGTCAGTAGCCGGGGTGAATCCGAGGATTCGAAGGACTCGATATGCAGCACCTGATTGGTGCTCATGTCCAGTTCGAGGCCGGACGCGCGCAAGGCCAGCACGCCGACCAGCGCCAGCACCCCGAGCAGAATCAGGGCCGTGAACAGGGCAAAGCCTCGGGCGCGATGCTTCATTGGCGTGTCCTGTTCCTCAGCTGGAAATCGCGCACGAACAATTTTCGTGGATAGACCCGTTCGCTGGTCGCGGGCGTGAAGTCGTACGCCCCGGGCATGGCATAAACGTTCGTATCCGCGTCGCGTGCGTCGCGCGTATCGCCGCGTGCGACGATGCCCACCCGAACGCTGATGACCCGCGCCCAGTCGGCCGTGGCGAGCGCGCTCGCGGCGGCGTAGCGGTCGACGATGTCGTTGCTGTCGGTATCCAGGCCGTAGGCGATTTGCAGTTGTTCGATGCCTTCGACCAGCGGTTGCGAATTCGAGGTGTCGGACGCGTTGATGTACAGCGTTGGCCGATCGATTCCACCACTTTTGAATGTTGCGATGTAGTAGGCCGCCCCTCGTACGCCATAGTTGAAGACGCCGTTGGACTGGTCTCCCGACAGCGCCGCCTTGGCCGCATTTCGTTGCGCAGGTGCGAAGACCAGCCCGCCGCGGCCGACGATCCCTCTGAAGAGCAGGGCCGGCATCTCGTCGGCCGGATCCGAGACGAAGCTGGATTCGTCGATCAGATTGTTCGGGTCGGCGTGGCGGATCACCAGCACATCGGTCTGCGCCTGATAGCTCGACACCGTGCAAGTCGGCAGCGGCGAGGTGGCGGCGCCGTCATAGCCGCCAATGCCGTAGCGATAGTCGGCAAACCAGCTCAGGCTGCACGGGGCCGCGCTGTCGGAGATCAATTCGGGCGGCAAGGCGGCCTGGCCGGCGACATCGACGCCGCCCCAGAAATCGGCATGACGCAGATCGCGGCCCAGGGCGTCGAGCGCGAATCGGGCGGCTTCCTGCATGCGGGCCGAACTCTCCTGGACACGGTAGCCATGTTTGCTCTGTACGAATATCTCGATCACGCCGGCGATCAGCAGCAGGCCGAGCACCATGGCCACCATGAGCTCGATCAACGACAAACCCAAAGCGCTTGATCGCCTCATGGAATGTGAATCAGTCGAAAGCACTGAAGACTGTCGCTGCTGTCCGGGTCGCAATCGTACTCCTTGGCCTCGCTGCGTTCGGTGTCCCAATACACCGTGATGACTCTAGGACTGTTGTCGGTGCAGGGGGCATCGGAACAGCGGACGCTGAACGTTCCGCTGGCCAGGGCAACCGGCGCATTGACCTGCTTGTTGGCGTTGATCGCCCGCAAGGCCGTATCGAACCGGTCGAGGTCCCAGGTAGCAAGCTCGCTCGGGCTGCAGTTCGCCAGCGCGCAGTCGGTGGCGGGCTTGTTAGGGGTGACGCCGGCGGCGACATCGTAGTCGTTCTGCAGAACCCCCTCGCGATTGGCCCGCATGCTTTCCGACAGGTTCTGGGCGAGAAGCGCCGCCTGCGTATATTGAATCGACAGGTAGTTGTTCTGGAGTGCCGAGCCCTGAAGCGCGGCAATTCCGAGCAGGCCAATCGCGATGATCACGATCGCGACCAGTACTTCGATCATCGACACGCCGCGACAAGGCGCTCGAAATCTGTACGGGGCGCTCACCTCAGCAGCTCTCGCTGGCATCCGGCGTGCACACTGACGGCCGCCCCATCCAGTTGATCGTCAGCTTGCGTGTCGCTGCCGATTCCCCGTTGGGCGTCAGCAAAAAGGATCCGAACGGACTCGCGCGTCCATCCGACCCATACACGATCATGTTTCCTCCGCCATTCCAGCTCAGCTTGCTGCGCGGTGCGAGCGGTGACTCGACGGCGATCAACGTCTCCTCGTCGACGCCGGTCGCGGAGCTGTCATAAGTACCGTCCCCGTCCGTGTCCAAAAAGACGAGCACACCGTCCGCCCAGGTGGCCGTCGTGCTGCAGCTGAGGCTGTCCGCGGTCTTGCACGCCGTCACGGACTGGTTGCGTTTGATGGCTTCGCTACGCGTCAGTGTCATCATGGTCAATAGGGCGTTGACTTCTGACGAAGCGCGATTGTTTCGGATGATATCGATCATCGAGGGCAGGGCGACAGCAACCAGGATGCCGAGCACGGCGATCGTCACCAACATTTCGATCAGGGTGAAACCCCGGTCTTCTGTGGTGCGCTGCATTGTCCCCCTGCTACCGATACCGCCCATTTCTCGTCCCCGTTCCCCAAGCTGTATTTCAAATCCGCTTTGCGTATACTTCGCGCCCTCTTTTAGGGCCGGCGTAGCTCAGTTGGTAGAGCAACGCATTCGTAATGCGTGGGTCGGGGGTTCGACTCCCTCCGCCGGCACCACTTCGATTTTCGCACGCTGCGCGCTAGTGAATCTGGCGGCCCAGCCGGTCGAAAAATCCCCCATTTCCGATTAGCGCGAATCCTGCCATATCCGTGGCGGAATTGTACCGGGCGTTTGAACGTCGTCGAGGCGGAGCGCGTGTTTCGGCCGCCACTGCTGCGCACATCTGGTTGAACCGTTGATTTCGCCCGAGGCTCGAAGTCGCCCGGCCCGCATGCGCCTTTTCCGAAAGGGGGCCGCCCACTATGCTTGTGGCAGCGATTGGGAGAGGTGGGGGATGAGGCGCGTTTCCATGATTGTCGCGGCCGTCATTCTTGTCGGACCGCTGGTCGTTCTCGGCGGCGTCTACGTCCTGAGCGAGGCAGAACTTCGCGACGTTGCGAAGGATCCGCCCTTCGACCACGCGATCCCGACCGATTCGGCGTCGGTCGAGCGCGGGCGCCATATCGCGCGTACGCGCGGGTGTTTCGGCTGTCATGGGCAGGAACTTCAGGGCAAGGATTTCGGCGAGCAATGGGACTGGCCCGAACGCGCCGTCGCCCCGAATCTGGCGGCCTACGCACGCAAGTACGACGCCGCGACGCTGGAGGCGGCAATCCGTCAGGGCATCGGTGCAGATGGCAGGGCGCTCACGTCCATGCCCTCCTTCAATTTTGCGCGGCTCAGTGATGAAGATACTGCCGCCTTGATTGCTTTCCTGCGGTCGGCACCCGTGGTCGAGGGCGAACTCCCTGATCCCAAGCTTGGCTGGAGCGTACGCTGGACATTCGCCATCGGCGCGGAAACCCATATGGCGGAATGGGCGGACCGGGTGCCGCCGCTGCGTGTCGATGCGGCCGCTGAGCCGCAGCGTGCACGCGGCGAATATCTCGCCATGACAATGTGTAACGAATGTCATGGCTTGGATGTACGCGGACAAACACTCTTCGGCCCGCCGACGCCGGACCTGGCCATCGTGGCGGCGATCGAGCCAGAGGATTTCGAACGATTGATCACGACCGGCATCGGCTTGGGCGGGCGCGCGCTTGGACTCATGGGACTGGTCGCACCGGACCGGTTCCCCCAGCTTTCCGAACAGGAAGTCGCTGACCTTTACGCATACCTGTCGTCGCTCGTGCGCGAGCCGGCACCAGCCGATACCGCCTGGAGGCCGTGACGCGGCGCCCGTGCTGAATACAGTGGCGGCTGCCGATTTCAATCGGGCGGAGAGGGTGGGATTACTCGACGGCGATGCCGTCTCGCCCCTGCGGGCCGCGCTACGCGCATTCAATTGCCCTGCGGACAATCGTCGAACCCGGATTGGCTTGTCCGCGGGTTCGAATCCCGGGACCAATGGCCCTCCTACGCCAAGGCTACGGACGGCACGCCTTCGCCTAAGCGCCGTCGTGAGGCCGACCCCAGTCGGGGCCTGCCACCCGAAGCCGAAGGCGAAGGGTGGCGGAGAGGGAGGGCGACTCTTCAAACCAACTCCTTGAAACGCTTGAAGAATGGAATGACGACCTGGAGCGCCATGTTCCCGAGTTCGGGGGGGGGGGAGCCATGAGCGATTTCCTTTCGTCTCAGCCGCCGCTTGCGCCGGCGTTCCAGGAGGCGACGGCTCCGGCCCGTCGTAGACCGCCATCACCGTTCTGCCTGCGGCTGACCGGTGAAGAACGGTCACGCCTGGAAACGTTGGCAGGCAGTCGTCCCCTGGGCGCGTATATCCGCTCGCGTGTATTCGGCGAAGGCGCTGCGCCCCGGCGCGCGACCCGACGCCCGTCCGCCGATCAGAAACAGCTTGCCCTGCTGCTGGCTGGGCTGGGCCAGTCCCGGCTGGCCTCCGACCTCAACCAGATTGCCAAAGCCGCCAATACCGGCACGCTGGGCGCATCGCCAGAGCTTCGAGCCGAGCTTCACAGCGCCTGCAATGAAATCCGCACGATGCGCGAAATCCTCATCGCAGTCCTGGGGATCAAGCCGGAGGGCGGCTCATGATCCTGGTCGGCAATCAACGCGGCGGCGCGAAGTACCTGGCTCAGCACCTGCTCAAGGAAGAAAACGAGCATGTAGAAGTCCACGAACTGCGCGGCTTCGCCTCGGAGAATCTGAGCCGGGACGAAATGGCAGCGCAGGTCTCGCAGCGACCGCAAGAACTGAAGGCCGCGCACGATCGCGTCAACGCCCTGCAACGCGCCAAAGCGGCCGGTGAGCGCAAAGCGCTATGAGCGAAAGCAGCTCGATGAACGCCTGCGGGAGCGGTGGAGCAAAGAAGCCATTGCTCGCAGACTCGTTTCAACAAGGGCCTGCGCGGACTTTGGGATCGCCTGACCGGCCAGCACGGCCGCATCAGGGGACAGAATGAGCGGAAAACGCTAGCCGCCTGCGAGCGCGACCGCGCCGAAAAAGACGTGCTGATCTTCAAGCAGCTCGAACAGCGCCGCGCGCTGCAAGCGCGCCTGAGCCCATCACGCCGTCAGCGCCGGGATTGGTCCCGCGAACTCGGGAACGATATCGCTCATGCCGAAACGCAGCGAATGGAAGCACAAGGTGCCCGTCTGGCCGAGCTACGCAAGCAGCGCCTGTCCATGGCATGGTCGCAAACCGACCGACAGCCGCACCCAGAACGACGACCGAAACGCAGCCGTCGCCACAGACCGGAACGCGACTTGTGAGCCTCTCGGGCAACAAGCGTTTTGTGCGTTTTTTTTCTTGGAGATAGACGCTTAGCATGTTATGTTCATAGGTGTATAGATGTTTATGAAGGAGGCTGGCCATGAGCCGCGACGACACCACTCGCTGGACGCTCACCGTATCCAAGGACACCGACATCGCCCTGCGCAGCTATCTCGCGCAGCGCGGCATGAAGAAAGGCGACCTGTCGGCCTTCGTCGAAGAAGCCGTGCGCTGGCGCGTGTTCGAGCAAACGGTGGCCGATGCCAGAAAAGGCTTTTCCGATCTGCCTGCAGACGAAGCCCAGCGCCTGATTGACGAAGCCGTCGCAGACACGCGCGCCAATCTGTTCTCGTCCAGCCATTGATGTATCCATGCGGGTTGTTCTGGATACCAACATCGTCGTCAGCGCCTTACTGATCGAAACCTCACTACCGGCGCAGTTCCTGGCGCATTGGCGCAAAGGCCAGTTCATATTGCTGTCCGCAGAAGAACAAATCGCGGAATTGAATCGCGTCACCCGCTACCCCAGAATTCGAGAGCGCCTGTCGCCGGCCATCGCCGGACGGCTCGTCAACCAGATTCGCGAACTCTCGGTCATGGTTGGACCGCTCCCCACCGTCGATGTGTCACCCGATCCCTACGACAATTACCTGCTGGCGATGGCACAGGCGGGCAAGGCCGACTATCTCGTCACAGGGGACAAAGCCGATCTGCTGAGCCTCGGCAAATACGAGGGAACGCGCATCGTGTCCGCTCGCCGGTTCATGGATGCGCTTTCATAGAATGCAGAACTGCTTGGATTACTCGACGGCGATGCCGTCTCGCCCTTGCGGGCCGCGCTACGCGCGTTCGATTGCCCTGCGGTCGATCGTCGAACCCGGATTGGTTTGTCCGTGGGTTCGAATCTCGGGACCAATGGCCCTCCTACGCCAAGGCTACGGACGGCACGCCTTCGCCTAAGCGCCGTCGTGAGGCCGACCCCATTCGGGGCCTGCCACCCGAAGCCGAAGGCGAAGGGTGGCGGAGAGGGTGGGATTACTCGACGGCGATGCCGTCTCGCCCTTGCGGGCCGCGCTACGCGCGTTCGATTGCCCTGCGGACAATCGTCGAACCCGGATTGGTTTGTCCGTGGGTTCGAATCCCGCCAACGCTTGCTAATCAATTTTGGCGGAGAGGGTGGGATTCGAACCCACGGACCCTTGCGGGTCAACGGTTTTCAAGACCGTCGCATTCGACCGCTCTGCCACCTCTCCACAGACCTCAAAGGCCGGCTTGCGACCCTCGAAGGGGCGGAATCATAGCGAAAGGCTTGGCCGCGACGCCACTAAAGACATAAAATTCAAAAGATTCCACGCCGGGAACGGCAATCCTCCAATTCCTATTCGAGTATCACGAGCGAGTTTATGAACGAAAAGCTGCTGAATGAAACGGCCTGCGCGATGGTCGCGCCTGGCAAGGGTATCCTCGCCGCCGATGAGTCGACCGGCACGATCGAGAAGCGATTCAAGTCGATCAACATCGACAACACCGAGCCCAATCGCCAAGCCTACCGCGACATGCTGTTCACCACGGCTGGGGCTGAAGCGTTCATCAGTGGCGCCATCCTGTTTGAAGAGACCCTGTTCCAGTCGGCACTCGACGGCACGCCGTTCTCCAAGCTGCTTGCGTCCAAGGGCATGATTCCAGGCATCAAGGTCGACAAGGGCGCCAAGCCTCTGGCCGGTGCGCCGGGCGAAACCGTCACCGAAGGGCTCGATGGCCTGCGCGAACGGCTGGTGAAGTATCGGGAAGCCGGTGCGCGCTTCGCCAAATGGCGTGCGGTGATCACCATCGGTAACGGAATTCCGTCGGCCTACTGCGTCGAAACCAACGCGCATGCCCTGGCGCGCTACGCGGCACTGTGCCAGGAGGCGGACATCGTGCCGATCGTGGAACCCGAAGTGCTGATGGACGCCGACAACACGATCGAAGTCTGCGAGAAGGTCACCTCCGACACGCTGCAGGCGGTGTTCGACCAGCTCTATCTGCAGCGTGTGCTGCTGGAAGGCATGATCCTCAAGCCGAACATGGTGATCTCCGGCAAGAAGTGCCCGACCCAGGCCGACGTGTCGACCGTGGCCGCGGCCACGCTGCGGACGCTCAAGCATCACGTGCCGTCCTCGGTCCCCGGCATCGCCTTCCTGTCCGGTGGGCAATCCGACGAAGTCGCCACCGCGCATCTGAATGCGATGAACGAGATGGGCGGTGGCCCCTGGGCGTTGTCGTTCTCCTATGGCCGCGCCCTGCAGGCGCCGTCGCTCAAGGCCTGGGGTGGCAAGGTCGACAATGTCGCCGACGCCCAGCGTGCGTTCCACCATCGCGCCAAGATGAACTCGCTGGCCTCGCTCGGTCAGTACAACGATTCGCTCGAAACGGTCGCCTGATCGCCGTCGAGAATTCGAGGCGGTATCGAAAATGCCGGGAGCTTCTCCCGGCTTTTTTGTTTGTTCATCCCGGCCGTCATGAAAGTGGCAGCGCTCTCGACTCGGCAAGCCGATCCGGCATGCAGGTGAACAACGGGTTGCGTGCCCGCCTGGCCCGCCACGGGCGTGCTGCCGGCGACCGATCGCCGGCGGCCTCGGTATTCTGCATCGAGTCCGTGAAATAATCTGTCACCATGAAGTTCCCGATCCAGGACGACCGTTCCCCGGAGGCGCAGGCGATTTCCCGATTTCTTCAGGAGTCGCCGCTGTTCTCCATGCTGGGCGCCAAGGCACGTTCGCAGCTGGCGGCGACGGCAACCCTGCTGTCGCTGCGCGGTGGGGATGTGCTGTATCGCCGTGATGACACCGCGGATTCGCTCTACGCCGTGGTCAGTGGGCGCTTGCGCGCGGAGCGGCAGGGCGACAACGGCGAGATCACGGTGCAGGAACTGGGGCGGGGCGAAGCGATGGGCGGGCTTTCGATCCTGGCAGAGATGCCGCACCGTGCCAGCATCCGCGCGGTACGCGACAGTCAGGTGCTGAAGATTCCGCCGCGCACTTTCGAGCGCCTGCTGCTGCGCAACCCCGATTTCGCTCGCAACTCGGTGCGATCCTGGCTCCGCGCTTCGCTGTACGGGGAAGGCACGCGCCAGCGCGACTTCACCAGCGTACGCACCATCGCGATCGTGCCGGCGCACGAGGGTTCGCCGGTCGAGGTGGTGGCGCGTGGCCTGATGCATTCGCTGGCTGTCGACAACACCTGCCTGCGTGTCGATGGCCGCTGCATCGAGACCGCGGACGGAATTTCGAGCTGCAACATGCCGCAGACGGAGTCACAGACCGTGGCCTGGCTCGACGAGCTTGAGCGTGGCTATCGCTACCTGGTCTACGAAAGCGACGGGCTCGACAGTGCCTGGACCGCGCGTTGCCTGCGCCAGGCCGACCGTATCGTGCTGGTTGCCAATTCCGGGATGGGCGCTACGGCCAGTGCCTTGACCGAACAGTTGCGCGACACGCCGGTACGCGCCGGTGTCGAGATCGTGATCGTCGGGCACGGTTGGAGCGAGCCGATGCTCTGGCGCGACCTTTCGGGCGCGGCCCTGCATCATCGTGTCTATGTCGGCGACCGAAGCAGTTTCGACCGTGCTGCGCGCTTGCTGACGGGGCGAGCGCTGGGCCTGGCGCTGGGCGGCGGCGGCGCGCGCGGTTTCGCGCATGTCGGCTTGATGCGTGCGATGGGCGAACTCGGTCTGGAGCCGGACATCATCGCGGGTACCAGCATGGGCGCCTTGATTGGCGCGATGGTGGCGCAGGGTCTACCGCCTGAAGAAATGATACGTGTGGTGCGCAGTCTGTTCGTCGACCGGAATCTCCTCAACGACTATACCGTGCCGACCATTTCGCTGATCAAGGCGAAGAAGGCGCGGCGGGCGCTGGAGAACCTGTTCGGGCAGGCGCAGATCGAGGATCTGCCACGCGTCTATTCCTGCGTGACGACCAATCTCACGCGGGCTCGCGCCGAAATCCACGATCGCGGCTCGCTCGCGCACTGGGTCGGTGCCAGCATGACGGTGCCCGGTGTGGCGCCGCCGATCGTCTACAACGGTGATCTGCTGGTGGACGGCGGCGTGCTGATGTCGGTGCCCTCGGACGTGGTGGTGGGGCTCGGCCGCGGACCGGTGATCGCTTCGGACGTATCGGCCATGGAAACCTTTCACGGTGCCGCTGGCGGCGCCGACACCAATCCCGACCAGTTGCCGAATTCCGTCGAAGTGGAGAAGCGCACCAACATCTTCCAGATTCTGTACCGCACCGCCACGCTGTCGACCAAGGAAGAGCTGGAGAAGCGCGCGGCGCAGGTGGACTGCTATCTGCGCATGCCGCTGGCCGGCGTTTCGATGTTCGACTGGGATCGCGCGGACGAACTGATCGAACTGGGCTACAAGCAGGCGATGGAAAAGTTGCCGACGCTAATCGAGAGCCTTGTCGAGCACGGCTAGCACACAGGTATCGACCCAGCTGCGCAGCCGCCAGTCGTCGATGAATCCGCAATGGCCGCCATGCGATGGCGCAATCAGACGCACGCCGGAGGCCTCGCCGAGGCCCACGAAATCCTCGAACGGAATCACCGGGTCGTCCTGGGCCGTCACGATCGTCAGCGGCGAGCGTGGGGTGTTGCGCAATTCGGCGCGCAGGTCGTAGTCGTCGAAATAGGCGCTCAGGGTCTCGAACTCGGTGTAGTCGATGACGAAGCGCTCTGTGATGTCCATGAAACTGCGGATTTGAGCGATGTCGCCGAAGTCATAGCGCTGCGGCCAGGCGCGCGCCTTGGACTGCAGCGAATCCTGCCACTTGCTCATGAAATAGCGGCGGAATAGTGGCGAGGCGTCGTCGATGGCCTGCATGGTCGCGCGCGGATTGATGGCCGGGCATACACCGACCGTCATCGCCGGCAGCAGATCATCCGGCGCGCGCAGTCCGACGCGCAGCGCGAAATTGCCACCCAGCGAGAATCCGATGGCGATGTGGCGCTCGGCTTCGTCCAGGGCCAGTGCGCTACGCATTGCGCCGTAGACCTCGTCCATGCGCGCCGAGTGGAACATCTCTTCGTTGAGATGATGGGTGTCGGCGTGGTCACGCAGGTTCAGGCGGAACACGCTGTAGCCGGCATCGAACAGGCTGCAGGCCATCGAATACAGATACGCCGAGCGATCGCTGCCTTCCCAGCCGTGGAACAGGATCGCGAGGGCACGTGGCCTGCGTCCGGCGGGCAGCGGCGAGTGAACGCCGGTCAGGCGTACGCCGTCGCCGCAATCGAGCAGCTGCGAAACCGCCGCCTGCTGCATCGGATGATCGCCGCGCAGGCGGTTGCGGAATTTCCAGGAGGCCAGGAACGACTGCAAGCTGGCATTGCGCAGCAGGCCGCGCGGTGCAAATGGGGGCAGTGGACTCATGCCGCCAGCAGGCGTTCCAGGGTGTGCTCGTAGATGCGCGACAGGCGTTCCAGGTCTTCAACCCGAATGTGCTCGTCGATCTGGTGAATCGAGCGGTTCACCGGTCCGATCTCCACCACCTGCGTGCCCAGCGTGGCGAGGAAGCGCCCGTCGGAGGTGCCGCCACCGGTGGAACGCTCGGCTTGCAGCCCGGTCTCCTCCTGCACCGACGTGGATGCGGCTTCGACCAGCGGGCCGCCGGGCGTCAGAAACGGCTCGCCGGTGTGCCACCAGTCCGCGTCGTAGCGTTCGATATGCCGGTCCAGAACCGCGTGCACTCGGGCCTTGATGCGTGCCGCATCCAGCTCCGTGGAATAGCGCAGATTGAACACCGCCTCGGCGTCACCCGGAATCACGTTATGGGCGCCGGTGCCGGCCTTGAGGTTCGAAACCTGAAACGAGGTCGGCGGAAAATGCGCATTGCCGTGGTCCCAGCGCATGGCGATCAGCTCGTTCAGAGCCGGCGCCAGCCGGTGGATCGGATTGTCGGCACGCTGCGGATAGGCAACATGCCCCTGCTTCCCGTGCACGCGTAGATTGCAGCCCAGCGAGCCGCGCCGGCCGACCATGATGCGATCACCCAGCACTTCCATCGACGAGGCTTCGCCGACAATCGCATACTCCGGTGCGACACCGCGTTCGCGCAGCACTTCCACAACATGACGTGTGCCGTCCCGGCACGGACCTTCCTCGTCGCTGGTGATCAGAAACGCGATCGACCCCTGAAGCTCGGTTCGCGAGAGCAGCCGTTCCACGGCGGTGACCATGCAGGCCAGGCCGGACTTCATGTCCGCCGCGCCGCGGCCGTAGAGAATGCCGTCACGCAGGCTAGGCTCGAACGGATCACTGCTCCATTGCGTCAGCGGGCCGGTCGGCACCACATCGGTGTGTCCCGCAAGGACTACGCAAGGCGCGGACTCGCCGCGCACCGCCCAGAGGTTGGTCACGCCGTTCTTCGGCAGCCACTCCAGCCGGAAGCCCAGCGCGGACAGACGCTTGCCGATCAGCGCGCAGCAGCCGGCGTCTTCAGGCGTCAGCGAGCGGCGTGAGATCAGGTCTTGCAGCAGCGCCAGGGTATCGGGCGCGCGGACGTCGTCGGGCATCGGGAGGCTCTGGGTGGTCACAACCAAGCCGGCGAAGTTTACCGGACTTGGGTGCCTGCGCCGCAGGCCTCATGCTATGCGGCAGGCACACCACCACAGGCAACGATGAACCAGGACGCTCCGCTGGCCGAAGTGGCACACGTCATCCAACTGGCGGTGGCACCGGTATTTCTGCTGACCGGCATCGGCGCGCTGCTGGGGGTGCTCGCCAGTCGCCTGGCGCGAACCGTGGATCGCGCGCGGGAGCTCGAGAAAAGGCTGATGACGGCGCCACCCGGACGTGCGCTCGTGATCCGCGAAAGCCTGCGCCAGCAGAGCAAGCGGGCGCGTCTGACGCTGGGGTCGATCAGTCTGTGCATCGCCGGCGCCCTGCTGATCAGCAGCGTGATCGTGGCGCTGTTCGTGGGTGTGTTTGCCCACATCAATCTCGCAATCGTGATTGCGATCGGCTTCGTCTCCGCTTTGGCTTCGCTGATCCTGGCCTTGTTGCTGTTCCTGCGCGAGGTTTATCTGGCCACGCGTTATCTGCGCATCGGTGAGCCGGACCCGGATTGAGCGCCGGGCGACGCAGGCGGTTCGGGCTGCGACGCTCGGCGCCGCCGGATCATCAATTCTGTTCGTGCCGCAGGAAAATCCCGTATGAAGAAGACCGCAAGCCTCGCCATTCTCGCGCTGCTGTTGAGCGCCTGCAGTGGCCTGAGCAAGCCGCCGCCGCTGAGCGACTACACCCGCGAATCGGGTGGCAAACTGCCGCCCGAATACTTGGCCGAGCGTCTGTTGACCGCCGACCTGAGCCTGCGCGTCGATCCCGAACGTCAACGTATCGACGCCACGGCGGTGCTGGTGGTGCAGGCGCTTGAGCCCTTGTCGTCGCTGGCCTTGGACCTGGACCGCAATTTCGAGATTCGCTCGGTCGCGATCGACGGACAGCCCGTGGCCGCGGCGGGCTGGAGCAATCCCGAGGGACAGTTGCTGATCGCGCTGCCCGAGCCGGTAGCGGCGGGCAAGCCGGTCGAGGTGACGATCGAATACGGCGGCAAACCCCATGTGGCCAAGCGCGCGCCATGGGACGGTGGTTTCGTCTGGGCGCAGACCGAAGACGGACAACCCTGGGTCGGAACGGCGGTGGAAGGCGAGGGCTGCGATCTGTTCTGGCCGTGCATCGACCATCCGACTGCCGAGCCGCAGACCGTGGAGCTTCACATCAGCGTGCCGATGCCGCTGGTGGCGCCCAGCAACGGCGTGCTGCTGGGCGTTGACGAGGCCGATGGCTGGCGCACCTATCACTGGCGCACGCATAACCCGAACACCTATGCGATCGCGCTCAGTATCGCGCCGTACAAGGTGCTGGAAGGCGACTACGCGAGC
Organism: Gammaproteobacteria bacterium; assembly: GCA_022599775.1. Classification (GTDB taxonomy): domain Bacteria; phylum Pseudomonadota; class Gammaproteobacteria; order Nevskiales; family Nevskiaceae; genus Banduia. The sequence continues at coordinate 64,229 of JAHZLQ010000048.1, read as the reverse complement.
CGTTATGGCAACACCATTCCGATGCGCTTCTGGTACCTGCCGGGACACGAGGACGAAGCCGCGGAACTGTTCGCCGAGTTCCCGCGCATGGTCGATTTCTTCGAGCAGCGTATCGGGCCGTATCCGTTCGCCAGCGAAAAGATCGGTGTGGTCGAGACGCCGTACAAGGGCATGGAGCACCAGACGATCAACGCCTACGGCAATCACTACGTGAAGGATGCGCACGGTTACGACGATCTGCTGCAACACGAGTTCGCCCATGAATGGTTCGGCAACCAGATCACCAATTCGGACTGGGACGACATGTGGCTGCACGAAGGTTTCGGTACCTATATGCAGCCGCTCTACGCGCAGTATCTTCACGGAGACATGGCGTACTACGCGGAGCTGGACCGCCAGCGCGCCGGCATCATCAACCGCGCGCCGGTGGTGTCCGGAACGCCGCAGCACGAGGAAGACGTCTACAACAAGGAGCGGGGCCCGGGCGGCGACATCTACGTCAAGGGCTCACTGGTTCTGCATAGCCTGCGCGAGCTGATCGGGGATGCGGCGTTCTTCGACGCGACGCGTCGGCTGGTCTACGGCCGTCCGGACCCCGAGCCCGGCAATTTCGAGCCGCGTTACGCCAGCACGCAGGATTTGGTCGATGCCGTGACCGCGGCCACCGGCGCGGACTATTCGTGGTTCTTCGACGTCTACATCCGTCAGGCCGCATTGCCGGAGCTGCTGAGCCAGCGCGAAGGCGACGAACTGAAGCTGCGTTGGAAGGTGCCAGGCGACAAGCCGTTCCCGATGCCGATCGAAGTGCGGGTGGGGAGTGAAGTCAAGCGCTTGCCAATGCAGGACGGCACGGGCCGTGTGCGCGCCCCGGCGGACGGCATGGTCACGATCGATCCGCACTCGAAGGTCCTGCGTCGTTTCGAACACGTCGAGCGTTTTCAGGCCTATCGCAAGGCACAGGAGGAGAAGAACGCTACCGCGAAGTGAATCGGGCCCGGTTTCGGGCCCGATCAGACCGCTCCGAACGGCTCGGCTCAGAGATCCCGCAACAGGGCGTTGATGCCGACCTTCTCGCGGGTTCTGGCATCCACGCGTTTGACGATGACAGCGCAGTTGAGCTGGTAGCGGCCGCCGTCCTTCGGAAGCGAGCCGGCGACGACCACGGCGCCTGCCGGCACGCGGCCATAGCTGATCTCGCCGCTTTCGCGATCGTAGATCGGGGTGCTCTGGCCGATGAACACGCCCATCGAAATGACGGCGCCGCGTTCGACGATCACGCCTTCGACGATCTCCGAACGCGCGCCGACGAAGCAGTCGTCCTCGATGATCGTGGGATTGGCCTGCAGCGGTTCGAGCACACCGCCGATGCCGACGCCACCCGAGAGGTGCACATTGGCGCCAATCTGCGCGCAGGAGCCGACCGTGGCCCAGGTGTCGACCATGCTGCCGGCGCCGACATAGGCGCCGATGTTGACGTAGGACGGCATCAGCACCGCGCCGGGGGCGACGAAGCTGCCGCGGCGTACCGTGGCCGGCGGCACCACGCGCGCGCCCTGTTCGGTGAAGTCATTGGCGCTGTAGCTGGTGTACTTGAGCGGGACCTTGTCCCAGCCGGTGAGGGCACCGCATTTGACGATGTCGTTGTCATGCAGGCGGAAATACAGCAGCACGGCTTTTTTCAGCCACTGGTTGACCCGCCAGCCGCCTTCGCCGGGTTCGGCGACACGCGCCGTACCCTTGTCCAGCATCTCGATTACGGTTTCGACCTGATCGCGCAGTTGGGCGTCGTCCGAGCTGACGCCGTCGCGGGTTTCCCAGGCCGACTCGATGGCCGTCTTCAGTTTTTCGGTCATGGTTCACAGCGTTGTGGAGGAGCAGTTGGAGGTGTGAGCGCACTTTGCAGCGCCGATCACGACATCAGGGGCGTGAATATACCGCCCCGTGTCCATCTGTCCCACCCGTCAGGCGGCGATCCTGGCCTCGTCGGAGGCGTCACGACGGTTCAGCGTGCGCGTCAGCACCTCACGCAGGTCCTCTAGCATGTCTTCGTCGGTGATCCGGTGGTGTTCGCGGTCGGTAATGAAGAACACGTCCTCGGCGCGCTCGCCGATCGTTCCGATCTTGGCGGCGTCGAGCAGAATGCCGCGTTTCTGGAAGATGCGCCCGACGATCGATAGCAAACCCGGCTGGTCGGGCGCCACCAGTTCCAGAATCGTGCGCTCGCGGACGTCGTCCTGACTGATATAGATGTGGGTCGGAGTGTTGAAGCTCTTGAGCTTGCGTGCTGCGCGCCGCGTGATGGTGATGCTGGACACGTTCGGATCGGACAGCACGCGGCGCAGCGCGTCCGCGATTTCCGGGTGGCGCACCGAGTCGTTGATCGGCGAGCCATCGCCTTCGACCATGACGTAGGTGTCGAGCGCGAAGCCGTCGGCGGTGGTATTCAGTCGGGCGTCCAGAATCGACAGCCCCAACTGCGCGAGCACGCCGGTGCACAGCGCAAACAGGTGATCCCGATCGCGCGTGTACAGGAACACCGTGGTGCCTCGGTCCTCGAGATCGCGCACCAGAACCAGCGGCAGTGTGCCGTCGCCGGCCTCGACGATCGCCGGCAGGTGCCAGGCCAGTTCCTCATCGCTGTGACGCAGGAAGTAGTCCTCGTCGAAGCGCGCCCATACGGTATTCGCAGCGGATTCGTCGATGCCGCTGTCGGTCAGCAGTTTGAGGGCGCGCTGTTTGCGCTCGGCCACCACTTCGGAGGCCTTCACCGGGTTGTGCAGCCCGCGTTCGAAGGCCCGCGTGGTCGCGCGATACAGGCCATTGAGCAGGGATTCACGCCAGGAATTCCAGAGCGCCGGATTGGTGGCGCGGATATCGGCGCAGGTCACCAGGAACAGGTAGTCGAGGCGCGAGCGATCGCCGACCTTGGCGGCGAAATCGGCCACCACCTGTGGGTCCGAAATGTCCATGCGCTGCGCCGTCAGCGACATCGTCAGATGATTGCGCACCAGCCAGGCGACGAGCTCGGCGTCGGCATGCGACAGCCCGTGGTCGAGACAGAAATTCGTCGCATCCTCGGCGCCGATCTGGGAATGGTCGCCGCCACGGCCCTTTCCGAGATCGTGGAACAGGCCGGACAGGTACAGCAATTCCTTTTTCGGAATGCGTTCCATGACCTCGTTGCAGAACGGCAATTCGGTCCGGAAGCGCTCCATCGCCATGCGCCGCAGATTGCGCACCACGTACAGCGAATGCTCATCCACCGTCAGCGTGTGGAACAGGTCGTACTGCATGTGACCGATGACCAGGCCGAAGCTCGGCAGGTAGCGGCCCAGCACGCCGTAACGGTTCATGCTGCGTAGCGCACGCGTCAGCCCGCGGCCTTCCCGGAACATCTGCAGGAACAGGTCGCGTGCGCGCACGTTTTCACGCAGGCCTTCGTCGACCAGCCGCCGATCGCGCCGCAGCAGCCGCAGCGTGCTCGCCGAAATACCCTGAATTTCGGGATGCTTCTGCAGGGCGGCGAAAATCTCGATCAGCGCGAACGGATGGCGCCGGAACACTTCGTCGGAGGTAGCTTCGAGGAAGCCGCGACGAACCTGGAAGCGGCGGTTCAATGGCTGTGCGTCGGCATTTTCGTCGCCGCGCAGGATCGCCTCGTCGAACAGCTGCAACAGCATGTCGTTGAGGCAGGATAGCGACTTGATGGTGCGGTAATACAGCTGCATGAACTGCTCGACCGCCAGATTGTGATCCTGATCGACGTAGCCGAACAGGCCGGCCGCCTTGATCTGATGGTCGAACAGCAGGCGGTCTTCCTTGCGTCCGGTGAGCATGTGCAGGGCGAAGCGCACGCGCCACAGAAAGTCCTGCCCGCCAAACAGTTCGTCGCATTCCTGTTTACTGAGAAAGCCGCGTTCGCGCAGTTCGCTCAGGGTCTGCGCGCCGAAGTGCCGCTTGGCGACCCAGGCAATCGTCTGGATATCGCGCAGCCCGCCGGGACTTTCCTTGACGTTGGGTTCGAGCTTGTAGCCGGTGTCGTCGAACTTGCGGTGACGCGCGGACTGCTCCTCGAGCTTGGCGCGGAAGAAGCGCTCGACTGGCCACACCTTCTCCGGTGCCAGCGCTGCTTCCAGCGAGGCGTACAGTTTCGTATCACCATCCAGATAGCGCGCTTCCATCAGATTGGTGATCACCGTCAGGTCGTCGCGCGAATACTCCACGCAGTCGGTGATGCTGCGCACACTGGAACCGACCTCCAGGCCGATGTCCCACATGAATGCAAGAAACTGCTCCAGCGCCTGACGGTTGGCATCGAGCACGTCGCCGTCGAACAACAGCAGGATGTCGATATCGGAGTGGGGCAGCAGTTCGCTGCGGCCATAACCGCCCACGGCGACCAGGGATACGCCCGCCGGCGCATTCGGCAGCGTGCGCTGCCATGCCGTTCTCAGAACCTCGTCGACCAGAAAGGCGCGCGCGCGCACCAGAGATTCGGCGGGCGCACCGTCATGGAAGAAGTTGTAGAGCCGTTCCTGACCCCACGCCAATGTGTCGCGAAAAGCTTTGATCGGTTGTGAATCCGACTGAAGCATCGCCTGTATTTTTCGTGCGCTGAACAGCGATTGCTCTTCCGCGACTTCAAATTCCGCACCCATGGCACTCTCGTCCGTTGCCTTCGTCATGACTTCCGCCGCATGTATGCAAGAAGCGCGCGATTGCGGCGCCGCACCGTACTTTTCGGATTCCGTTCTGGAAAAACCTGTCCGGATTTCCCGATCAGGGTATCCGCATCACCACTCGCCGTCGCGATGGGTCAGCACTTCAACGCCATCGTCGGTAACCAGCACCGTATGCTCCCACTGCGCCGATAGCGAGTGGTCCTTGGTCACGACGGTCCAGCCATCCGGCAGCAGGCGCACCTCGGCGCGGCCGGCATTGAGCATCGGCTCGATGGTGAAGGTCATCCCCGGAATCAGTTCCAGCCCGGTTCCGGGACGACCGTAATGGAGTACCTGGGGATCTTCGTGATAGATCCGGCCGATGCCATGGCCGCAATATTCCCGCACGACAGAAAAGCCGTTCGACTCCGCGTGCACCTGGATGGCGTGACCCACGTCGCCGAGCGTGGCACCGGGGCGCACCTGTCGGATGCCCTCGATCATCGCCTGGTGTGTGGTGTCGACCAGTCGGCGCGCGAGAACGCTGGGTTCGCCGACGAAGTACATCTTGCTGGTGTCGCCGTGAAAGCCGTCGATGATTACGGTGACATCGATATTCATGATGTCGCCGCGCTTGAGCTTCTTGTCGCCCGGAATGCCATGGCAGACCACATGATTGAGTGAGGTGCACAGCGTTTTCGGGAAACCGCGATAGCCGACGTTGGCCGGAATGCCTTGAAGCTCGTTGACGATGAAGTCGTGGCAGATCCGGTCCAGTTCGTCGGTGCTGACGCCGGGCTGCACGTGCGGCTCGATCATGCTCAGGACGCGTGCGGCGGCAACGCCGGCAACGCGCATTTTCTCCTGTTCCTCGGGCGATTTGAGTGTGAACGACATTGATGGAAAACCTGTTGACCGCAGACTGGACCGGTAAACACGGCCGACGCCCGGGGTAAAAGATGAAGTTTACGTCGACGGGGCCGGCACTGCCTCGAAGCGTCATGACTGCCCTGTGCGGTCGGCGATTGCGCCGCACCGAAAACGCGGCATTGCGGTGTGGCAGGTCGACGGTGACGTATGGACGGGCTGAGGAGCATTGTCCGGCAGGGGCGCATATGGTATAAAGCGCCGCCTTTTTTGGCAACGCGGTTGCTGTTCAGGGTCATTGATGACCGGCGGCCGGCGCGGCAAAAAGAGGCTAATCCATTCGTACCTGACTTGGGTTGCGTCGCAAGACGAAACACCAGGTGCGATTTGCCAAAACCCAAGGAGTCAAACATGTCTTCGACTGTGACGATGCGCCAGTTGTTGGAGGCCGGTGTCCATTTCGGCCACCGTACCCGCTACTGGAATCCGCGTATGGAGCCGTACATCTTCGGCGAGCGGAACAAAGTTCATATCATCAATCTCGAGCAGACCCTGCCGATGCTCAAGGACGCTTGCAACTATGCGAGCCGCCTGGCCGCCAGCGGCGGTCGCATTCTGTTCGTCGGCACCAAGCGCGCCGCGCGCGAGGCAATCGAAACCGAAGCCGCGCGTTGCGACATGCCGTACATCTCCCAGCGTTGGCTGGGCGGCACGCTGACCAACTTCAAGACGGTCAAGCAGTCCATCAAGCGCCTCACCGAGATGGAAAAGCAGGTCGAGGACGGCTCGATCACGCGTCTGGTCAAGAAGGAGCAGCTCAATTTCCAGCGTGAAATCGAGAAGCTGCGTCGTTCGCTGGGCGGCATCAAGCAGATGCAGAGCCTGCCGGACTGCCTGTTCGTGATCGATACCGGCTACGAAAAGATCGCGATTCAGGAAGCCAAGAAGCTGGGCATTCCGATCATCGCGGTGGTGGACACCAATAATGACCCGTCGCCGGTCGACAGTGTCGTGCCGGGCAATGATGACGCGACCCGCGCGATCCGCCTGTACACGCAGGTGATGGCCGATTCGATCATCGAGGGCCGTAACTCCGTGACCACGCGTCGCGCCGCCGAAGTGGCCGAGGCCGCTGCGCCGAAGGCTGCGCAGCTTGAAACCACCGCTGAAACCGAGGGGGCGGCGGAATGAGCATTACCGCATCACTCGTCAAGGAGCTGCGCGAACGTACCGGCGCGGCGATGATGGACTGCAAGAAGGCGCTCGAGGCGACCGGCGGCGATGTCGATGCCGCGATCGAAAAGATGCGCATGGACGGCATGGCCAAGGCCGACAAGAAGGCCTCGCGCGTTGCCGCCGATGGCACCATCGCCGTGGCCTCCAGCGGCAATGCGCTGGCGATCGTCGAGGTCAACTGCGAAACCGACTTCGTCGCCAAGGCCGACGACTTCGTGGCGATGGCGCAGCTGGCCGGTGAACTCGCACTGGAATTCCGGCCCGAGACCGTGGAGTCGTTGCTGCAGCTGTCGCGCGATGGCCGCACGCTCGACGAAGTCCGCCGTGGTCTGGTGTCCAAGCTCGGCGAAAATATGACGGTGCGCCGCTTCCAGGTGCTCGACAATGCCGGCGGAGCGCTCAGCTACTACCTGCACGGTTCGCGCATCGGTGTGGCCGTGGCGCTCAAATCCGGTGACGAGGCCTTGGCCAAGGATCTGGCGATGCATATCGCCGCGTCGCACCCGAAGTTCATTTCGGCTGCGGAAGTTCCGGCCGAGATTCAGGATGCGGAGCGCAAGATTCTGCTGGCGCAGGCTGAGGACAGCGGCAAGCCGATCGAGATCGTCGAGAAAATGATCGAAGGACGGCTGCGCAAGTTCCTGGCTGAAATCACGCTGCTGGGCCAGCCGTTCGTGAAGGACCCGGATCAGACGATCGAAAAGCTGTTGAAGGCGCAGGGCGCCGAAGTGGCCCAGTTCGTGCGCTTCGAGGTCGGCGAAGGCATCGAGAAGAACGAGGTGGATTTTGCCGCCGAGGTCATGGCCACTGCCCAGGCGACGATGGGGTAAACTCCGTCGCCGGTCCGTGGATCGAACAAGGCCCCGGTAACGGGGCCTTGCTTTAGGCGCATATCGCGACATTTCGGCTCGCGGGGTCGAACGTTCGCGACGAGGTATGTTTCGCCGTTAGGCGTGCGGGCGGCCCGCTCGCACACCCAAAAAATACGGCCTGTCTTGCAGCTTGGACGACGATCAGAAAAATCATGAGCAAAAATGCGGCGTTGAACGGACTTCCTGCGGATCGGCTGGCGACGCCACTTGGGGGGTGGGAATGAGCACTGCACCCGCCTACAAGCGCATTCTTCTGAAGTTGTCCGGCGAAGCCCTGATGGGTTCGCTGGATTACGGCATCTCCAGCGATGTGATGATGCAGCTGGCGCACGAAATCCAGACGGTGTCGCAAGCCGGGGTCGAGGTCGCCGTGGTGGTCGGCGGCGGCAATATCTTCCGGGGTGAAGGTCTCGCCAAGGGGGGTATCGACCGTGTTACCGGCGACCAGATGGGCATGCTGGCGACCGTGATGAATGCCCTGGCCATTCAGGACGCGATCGAACGCATCGGCTTGAACGCCCGGGTGATGTCGGCGATTCGCATCAATCAGGTCTGCGAGGATTTCATTCGTCGCCGCGCCGTGCGCCATCTGGAGAAGGGTCGTATCGTGGTGTTCGCCGCCGGCACCGGCAATCCGTTCTTCACCACAGACTCGGCGGCCGCGCTGCGCGCCACCGAGATCGAGGCCGATCTGGTGCTCAAGGCGACCAAGGTCGACGGCATCTACACGGCGGACCCGAAGAAGGATCCCGATGCCACGCGGTTCAGCGAACTGAGCTACGACGAAGTCCTGAGCCGGCGTCTGGCGGTGATGGACCAGACCGCGATCCTGCTGTGCCGCGATCACCGCATTCCTTTGCGGGTCTACAACATGACGAGTCCCGGCGAGCTGCTCAAGATCGTTCAGGGCGCCACGGACGTCGGCACGCTCGTTCACTAAACATCAGGCGAGAATTCCCATGATCGAAGACATCAAGAAGGACGCCGCGCAGCGCATGAGCAAGGCGATCGACGTACTCAACGCCGAGTTCGCCAAGGTGCGTACCGGTCGAGCCAGCTCGGCCCTGCTCGATCACGTGCGGGTGGACTACTACGGCGCCGAAATGCCGGTTTCCCAGGCCGCCACGGTGGTGGTGGAGGACTCCCGCACGATCTCGATCACGCCTTGGGAAAAGAACATGGTCGGCGCCATCGAGAAGGCGATCATGAAATCGGACCTCGGCCTGACGCCGAACACCGCCGGTACCGTGATCCGCATCGTGATGCCGCCGCTGACCGAAGAACGCCGGCGCGATCTGGTCAAGGTGATCAAGACCGAGGCCGAGCAGGCCAAGGTCGCGGTCCGCAATGTGCGCCGCGATGCCAACCAGTCGATCAAGGATCTGGTCAAGGAGAAGATGATCGGCACCGACGAGGAAAAGCGCGGCGAGGTCGAGATTCAGAAGATCACCGATCAGTGGGTGGCGAAGATCGACGAACTCGTCGTGGCCAAGGAGAAGGAGATGCTGTCGCTGTAAGGCGGCCTGCCCTGATTCCGGGATGAGCCTGAACCCACCCGAATTGCCGCCGCAGGCGGTACCGAAGCACGTTGCCGTCATCATGGACGGAAACGGACGCTGGGCGCAGCAGCGCCAGCGTCCGCGTGTCAGCGGACACCGTGCTGGCGTGCGCGCCGTGCGTGCCGCGGTGCGCGCCTGTCACAAGGCCGGTGTCGGCACCCTGACGCTGTTCGCATTCAGTCAGGAGAATTGGCAGCGTCCGGCGCTGGAAGTGCGCTTGCTGATGGAGCTGTTCGCGCGTGCGCTCAAGCGTGAGGTTGCGAGCCTGCACAAGAACAATGTGCGTCTGCGCTTCATCGGCGACCACGATCTGTTCTCGGCCTCGCTGCGCGAGCAGATGGCACAGGCAGAGGCCGCTACTGCCGGCAATACCCACATGGATCTGGTGGTCGCCGTCGGCTACGGCGGCCAGTGGGATGTGGTCGAGGCTGCGCGCCGCTTGCAGCGCGAAGGTCGGGAAATCACAGCCGAAGCCATCGACACCGCGGTGTGCACCGCCTTCGCGCCGGCACCGGATCTGATGATCCGCACCGGCGGCGAGAAACGCATCAGCAATTTCATGCTGTGGCAGCTGGCCTATACCGAGCTGTACTTCAGCGACACTCTGTGGCCGGACTTTGGCGAAGACGAGATGAGTGCTGCAATCGCCTGGTTCGCTAACCGCAACCGTCGCTTTGGCCGCGTGCCGGAGGCCCAGTAATGCTGTTGCAGCGCGTGCTCACGGCATTGGTGCTGCTGCCCTTGGCGGTGGCTGCGATCTGGTTCCTGCCGACCACGGGCTTGGCGCTTCTGTTCACCGCCCTGGCGCTGGTGGCCGCGCATGAATGGGCGGCGCTGAGCGGGCTTTCGGCAGCGCCGGCGAAGTTCGGCTATGTCATTCTCGGCGCGCTGCTGATTTTACTGGCAGTGTTTGCGCTGCCGGCATTCGGGCATCTGCTGTTGTGGGGCTGCGCAGCCTTGTGGTGGCTGATCGCCTTGGTATGGATCGTTCGCTATCCCGCCGGTTTCTCGCCAAGCCGCCCGTCACCGGCCCTGCGGGCCGGCATCGGTTTGTTGATCTTTGCTTCGACTATCAGCGGTCTCGCGGCACTGCACGCGCACGCCTCGAACGGGCCGCTGTTTGTGTTGGCGACCTTCGTGATCGTCTGGGCCGCCGATATTGGCGCCTATTTCGCGGGCCGCGGCTTCGGCCGCCACAAGCTCGCGCCACGCGTTTCGCCGGGCAAGACCTGGGAAGGCTTTGTCGGCGGTTTCGTCGCCGCGGTCGCGGCTTCCGCCGGCATGGCCCTGCTGTTGTTCGCGCCCGAGCAGCGGCCCTGGCTGCTGTGGCTGTCGCTGTGCGCCGGTTTGAGCGTAGCCTCGGTGATCGGCGACCTGAGCGAGAGCCTGCTCAAGCGACATGCCGGGGTCAAGGACAGCGGCGGGCTTTTGCCCGGACATGGCGGTGTGCTCGATCGTGTCGACAGCCTGCTGGCGGTCGCGCCCCTGATGGCCTTGGGCGTTTACGGATTGGGTCTGTGATGCGCCAGCTCGTAATACTCGGTGCGACCGGTACGGTGGGGCGCAACACACTGGACGTGGCGCGTCGTCATCCGCAGCGCCTGCAGGTGCTGGCCTTGACAGCGAACCGGGACGTCGCCGGTCTGCTTGCATTGTGCCGCGAGTTCCAACCGCGCTACGCCGCGACGGCGGACGCCTCGAAATGGGCGGAGTTGCGCGATGCGCTGGCGGGCACTGAAACCGAGGCGCTGGCCGGTGCGGAGGCGGTGGCGCAACTGGCGGCGCATGAGGCGGCCGATCTGGTGATGTCGGCGATCGTCGGCGCCGCAGGCCTGCTACCGACGCTGGCGGCGGTGCGGGCTGGCAAACGTGTACTGGTCGCCAACAAGGAGCCGCTGGTCATGGCCGGCGAGCTGATGATGCAGGCCGCCGCCACGGCTGGTGCAACATTGGTTCCGATCGACAGTGAACATAATGCGATCTTTCAGTGTCTACCTGAAGGCTATCGATGCGGAACGCCGGACTCCGGGGTGCGCCGCATCATTCTGACCGCCTCGGGCGGTCCGTTCAGGGAGACCGAGTTGTCGAAGTTGCGAGATGTGACGCCGGCCGAGGCCGTGCGTCATCCGAACTGGGTGATGGGTCCCAAGATTTCCGTCGATTCGGCGACGATGATGAACAAGGGCCTGGAGCTGATCGAGGCCCGCTGGCTGTTCGGGCTGCCATCGGAATCGATCGACGTGGTGCTGCACCCGGAGAGTGTGATCCATTCGCTGGTGGAATACCGCGACGGTTCCATGCTCGCGCAGCTGGGACAGCCCGACATGCGCGTACCGATCGCGCATGCCCTGGCGGCGCCGGAGCGTTGGGAGTCCGGTGTCGGTGGTCTGTCGCTGTCCGAGGTGGCGAAGCTGCATTTCTCGGAGGTGGAGTCCGCACGATACCCGGCCCTGGGCCTGGCTCGTCAGGCGCTTCAGGCAGGCGGCCGCGCCAGCAATGTACTCAATGCCGCCAATGAAGTGGCTGTGGAGGCGTTTCTGGCCGGTGGCGTGGGTTTTACCGGGATTGCGTCGGTGATCGAAGAATCCCTGGACCGCTCCGAGGGCGCGGGTTTGCCCGATGCGGATGATCTCGATTCCGTGCTTGCGATCGATGCCTGGGCGCGCGATGCCGCCCATTCCGTGATCGCAGGACTAGACACAAAGGTGATGCATGCTTGATCTGATGTGGTCGCTGGGCGGCTTCATCGTCGCCATCGGCGTGTTGGTTGCATTCCATGAATTCGGACACTTCTGGGTCGCGCGTCGCTGCGGCGTGCGCGTGCTGCGCTATTCGATCGGCTTCGGTCGACCCTTGCTGAAGCGTACCGGCAAGGACGGCACGGAATATGTGCTGTCGGCGATTCCGCTGGGCGGCTACGTGAAGATGCTCGATGAGCGCGAAGGCGAGGTGGCGCCCGAAGAAGTGCATCGCGCTTTCAACCAGCAGGCCTTGTGGAAGCGATCTGCAATCGTCGCGGCGGGGCCGATGTTCAATTTCGCGCTGGCGGCCGTCGCCTACTGGGCGGTCTACGTGATCGGCGTGCCGGACATGAAGCCGGTCATCGCTGCGCCGCCGGCGGCCAGCGCGGCGGCCGAAGCGGGGCTCGGCGAGCAGGATCTGGTGCTGCGCATCGACGATCACGCGATCACGACCTGGCAGGAACTGCGCACGCGCCTGATCGAGGACGCACTGGACGAGGACTTCGTGCGCCTGGAAGTGCAGGGCAGGGACGGACAGATACGCAATGTGTCGTTGCCGCTGGATCAGGTGCGCGTCGATCCGCAGTATCTGTTCGCGGACCTGGGCCTGCAGGAGTTCAGGCCGCCGATTCCACCGGTGCTCGGCGAAGTCGTGGCCGGTGAAGCCGCTGCCGCGGCCGGGCTGCAGTCGGGCGATCGCATCGTCAGCGCGGAAGGTGAATCGATCGCCGACTGGCAGCAATGGGTGAGCTGGGTCCAGGCGCGTCCGAATCAGCGTGTGAGCATCGATATCGAACGCGAGGGTCGCTCGCAGACTGTGGAAATCGCGCTCGGATCGATCGAGCAGAACGGTCAGACCGTGGGACGGATCGGGGCGGCTCCGGACGTCAGCGGCGCACAACGCCTATGGCAGGATTTGCGCGCCGAGCGCCGTCTGGGTATCGTCGCGGCCCTGCCGGTCGCGGTCTCCGAAACGTGGCAGATGTCGTGGCTGACCTTGCGCATGCTCTATCGCATGGTTATCGGCGATGTTTCGATCAAGAACGTCAGCGGGCCGATCCAGATTGCCCAGTACGCCGGATACTCGGCCCAGACCGGACCGGTGGCGTTTCTGATGTTCGTGGCCGTGGTCAGCGTCAGTCTCGGGGTTTTGAACCTCCTGCCAGTGCCCATGCTGGACGGGGGACATTTGTTGTACTACGCGGTGGAGGCGGTCAAGGGGTCCCCGGTTTCAGAACGTGCGCAGCTTGTTGGCCAGCAGGTCGGTCTGACATTTCTCGCGCTGCTGATGGGGCTCGCTTTCTATAACGACATCATGCGATTGATCGGCTAATGCAAGGTATTCCGTCGTCTACTTCGGCAGCGCGCGCGCTGCGTGGTTTCCTCCTGCTCGTCCTGATTGGCCTGGCGATGCTGACGGCGCGTGCCGAGGCGTTCAGCGCCTTCACGATCCGGGACATTCGCGCCGAAGGCCTGTCGCGTCTCGACCTGGGTACCGTGCTGACCTATCTGCCGGTTCAGGTGGGCGACCAGCTCAACGAGCAGACCGCCCGCCAATCGGTACGCGCGCTCTACGGTTCCGGCCTGTTTCAGGACGTATCGCTGAGCAGCGAGGGTGACACGCTGATCGTCAATGTGAAGGAACGTCCGGCGATCACCTCGTTCGAGATCACCGGCAATGAAAAGATCGGCGGCGACGAACTCAATGAGTCCCTGAGCCAGCTCGGGCTCGCCGAGGGCGAGTTGTTCAAGCGCTCGCTGCTCGATGGTGTCGGTCAGGAGCTGCGTCGTCAGTACTACGCCAACGGCTATTACGACGTCGCAGTCGATTCCAAGGTCATCGAGCAGGGCAACAACCGCGTCAAGATCGAAATCGAGGTCACCGAAGGCAAGGTCACCAAGATCAAGGAGATCAACATCGTGGGTGCGACGGCATTTCCGCGTGAGGAATTGCTGGAGCAGTTCGAGCTGCACCGCACCAACTGGATGCCGTTCCAGCGCACCGACCGCTATTCCAAGCAGCAGCTGTCGGGCGATCTGGAAACGCTGCAGTCCTATTATCAGGATCGTGGTTATCTCAAGTTCGAAATTCTGTCCGTTCAGGTCGCGCTGTCGCCGGACAAGAAGGAAATCTACATCACGATCAACGTCAACGAGGGGCAGGTCTATACGGTCGAAGACCGACGTTTCTCGGGCGATACGATACTCAACGAGAAGTTTCTCGAGTATCTGACCACGACCAATGCTGGTGAGACTTTCTCGCGCAAGCAGGCCACCGAGAGCGCCGACCGGATCGAGGCCGCACTGTCGGACGTGGGCTACGCCTTCGCCGAAGTCACGCCGATTCCGGAAGTCGAGGACGAGTCGCGCAAGGTCACGCTCAACTACTTCGTGCAGCCGGGCAAGCGCACCTACGTCCATCACATCGGTTTCAGCGGGCACGGCAGCACCAATGATGAAACCCTGCGTCGCGAGATGCGCCAGCTTGAGGCCGCGCCGTTCTCCAAGAGCGCGGTCGAGCGCTCGCGCGTACGCTTGGAGCGTCTGGCCTTCGTCGAGTCGGTCGAAGTCGACACGCAGCCGGTGCCCGGCACCGACGACCTGGTCGACATCAATTACACGATCAAGGAACGGCCCCCGGGTTCGGTGCAGTTCGGCGTCGGCTTCTCGGGCTCCTCGGGCTTCGTGCTCAGCGGCAGCGTGACCCATTCGAATTTCATGGGCACCGGCAACCGCATCGCGGTCACGGCCGAGAACAACAGCTACTCCAAGCAGCTGAGTTTCTCCTGGACCGATCCGTATTTCACCGAGGACGGTATCAGCCAGACCATCTCGACGACCTACCGCAAGTCCGACCGCATCATTCGCTACAGCTCGGGTTTTTCGACCAACACGATCTCGGCCAACCTGATCTACGGCATTCCGCTGTCCGAGTTCGTGGCGGTTCGCATCGGTGGCGGTATCGAGGACACGGCGGTGCAAACCTTCGCCAGCGCGTCGAGCGACGAAGTGCTGAGCTTTGTGGTCGACAATGGTTCGCACTACTTCAACTTCCTGGCGCGCACCGGCATCGGCCGGGATACGCGCAACCGCACGATCTTCGCCAGCCGCGGCTCCTTGCAGCAGCTCAATCTTGACGTTGCAGTGCCGGGCAGCGATCTGACGTTCTACACCGTGAGCTTCAATGCGGAGCAGTTCGTGCCGATCTACAAGCGGTTCTTCCTCGACATCAACGGCACGGTTGGCTATGCCGATGGCTACGGTAGTACCAAGAAGATTCCGCCGTATGAGAACTTCTTCGCCGGCGGCTCGCGCACCGTACGTGGTTTCCGCGACGGCACGCTGGGGCCGCGCGACACGCCGAACGACAACCCTTATGGTGGCAAACTGCGTACCACCATGCAGAACGAGTTGATCATTCCGCTGCCGTTCGCGGCGGACGGCAACTCGACGCGATTGGCGGCGTTCTTCGATATCGGTAACGTCTTCGCCGAGCCTGGGGAATTCGAGTTCGACGAGCTGCGTCGCTCGGCGGGTATCGCCTTCCGCTGGTTCACGCCGTTCCTGGGCATTCTCAATTTGAGCTATTCGTATCCGCTCAACGAGCAACCTGAAGATGAGGTCGATCGCTTCCAGATCACCTTCGGTTCCGGTTTCTGATCGCAAACCTCTGATACCAACTATTCAGCTTTTTCCGCGAGAACATTTATGCGTAACGTAATGAAGACTTTTATTGCTGTGATTGCCCTGCCGGCTGCCGTGCTGGTGAGTGCGCCGGTGCTGGCCCAGACCAAGATCGCAACGGTGCGTGCCAATGCGCTGGTCGCCCAGTCGCCCCAGTACAAGGCACTGGAAACCAAGATGAAGGCGGACTTCGAACGTCGTGCCAATGAACTGCAGGCCGAAGGCAAGCAGCTCGAAGCCGACCTCAAGAAGTTCCAGCAGGAGGCCGATCTGCTGTCGCCTCAGGACCGCAATGCGCGCGAGAAGGACCTGAACACACGTCAGATCGACTTCGGCTACAAGCGCAAGCAGTTCCAGGAAGACGTGCAGAATCGCGAGCGCGAGCTGTCGGGCCAGATGATGGAGGAGATCAAGGGCGTGATCGCCGCCGTGGCCAAGGAAAAAGGTGTTGACGCCGTACTGCAGGATCCGGTCTACGCGGCCGACGGTATCGACATCACCGACGATGTGCTGCAGCGCCTGACCAAGTAACAGGGTTCAGGCGGCTTCAATGACGGTGCGGCTGGGCGAAATCGCCAAGTCTTTCGGGCTGGACATGCAGGGTGATCCCGAAACGGCGATCACCGGTGTCTGCACACTGCAGCCGGGCCGGCCCGGCTGCATCGGCTTTCTGGCCAACCCCAAATACCGCACCCATCTGAACGCGACGCTGGCGTCAGCGGTGATCCTGACGCCGGCGGTGGCTCAAGGCTATGCCGGCAACGCCCTGATCGCCCGTGACCCCAACCTGGCGTTCGCGCGTGTCGCCGGCTTGTTCGACGATGAGCCCGAGGTTCGTGGCGGAGTGCATGCGACGGCGCTCATCGACCCCACGGCGCAGATCGCGCAAAGTGCCTGGATTGGCCCCAATGCTGTCGTCGAAGCAGGCGCCGTCATCGGCGAGCGGGTGTTCGTTGGTGTGGGTTGCATCGTCTCTCGCGGTGCGGTCCTGGCAGAGGACACCCGGCTTGAGGCGCGAGTATGGATCGGACGGCGCAGTGTTCTCGGGGCTCGCTGCCGGATTCATCCCGGCGCCGTGATCGGTAGCCGCGGCTTCGGCAATGTGCGTGCACCGGATGGCTGGGAAGCGGTGCCTCAGTTGGGTGCGGTGCGTATTGGCGATGACGTGGAAGTTGGCGCCAATACCACCATCGATCGGGGCGCGATCGACGACACGGTGATCGGCAATGGAGTCAAGCTGGATAACCAGATTCAGGTGGCGCACAACGTGCACATCGGAGACCACACGGCGATCGCTGCCTGTGTCGGCATTGCAGGCAGTACCCGAATCGGCAGCCGATGTCTGATCGGTGGCGGTTGTGGCATCAGCGGGCACCTGGTCATTGGCGATGACGTCATCATTCTTGGCTTCGCCATGGTGACCAAATCCCTGCCGACCGCCGGGCAGTACGGTTCCGGCCTACCGGTCGAACCGGCGCGCGAATGGCGTAGAAACGTGGCGCGCTTGCGCAGACTGGCGCCGCAGGAAGCGCGGCTCAGAGCGCTAGAACGTATATTGAAGATTGATTCCGGGGAGAACGGGGACGATACCGGTGAACCAGACCTTGCTTGATTGTCGCGACATCCTGGCGTTGCTGCCGCATCGCTATCCTTTCATGTTGGTCGACCGAGTGATCGGCTACGACCCCGAAAAATCGCTGACGGCGATCAAGAACGTCACCTATAACGAGCCCTTCTTTCCGGGGCATTTCCCGGAAGTGCCGATCATGCCCGGCGTGATGATCCTCGAGGCGATGGCGCAGACCTGTGGCCTGCTGGCGATCAAGATTTCGGGTGTGCGCCGTGAGTCCGGCATGCTGCTGTACTTCGCCGGCATCGACAACGCGCGGTTCAAACGCCCGGTCGTGCCGGGTGATCGCCTTGAATTCGTGGCCACGGTGGTGCGTCACAAGCGCGACATCTGGAAGTTTTCCTGCCGTGCCACCGTGGACGGCGAACTGGCCTGCGAAGCCGACATGCTCTGCGCCTTGCGCAATGGTGGCGTCAAGGCGGATGACGCCCAGGCATGATTCACCCGACGGCCATCGTCGATCCCGCGGCACGGATCGGCAACAACGTCACGATCGGTCCGTACAGCATCGTCGGTCCCGGCGTCGAGATCGGTGACGACAATTGGATCGGGCCGCACGTGGTACTGAGCGGACCGATGATGATCGGGCAGGGCAATCGGATCTTTCAATTCGCATCGCTCGGCGAGATTTCGCAGGACAAGTCGGCCAGACCCGAAGACGACACCCGTGTCGAAATCGGCAACGGCAATACGATCCGCGAATACGTCACGATTCAGCGCGGCACGCTCAAGGCCGAAGCCCTGACGCGTATCGGCGACGACAACTGGATCATGGCGCAGGCCCACATCGCGCATGACTGTTTCGTCGGCGATCACACCATTCTCGCCAATGGCACCACCTTGGCTGGACACGTCACGATCGAGGACTGGGCGGCGCTGGGCGGTTACACCCTGGTGCATCAGTTCTGCCGCGTCGGCGCGCATGCGTTCTCCGGCGGCGGCGCGGTGATCCTGCGCGATCTGCCGCCGCACGTGATGAGCGAAGGTCAGCCGGCGGCGCCGCGCGGCATCAACAAGGAAGGCTTGCGTCGGCGCGGATTCACGCCCGATCAGATCGACGAAGTCGAAGATATCTACAAGCTGGTCTACCGTTCCGGAAAACTGATCGCGGCGATCAAGGACGAACTGCGCCTGCGTGCCGAACACTCTCCGATCTCGGCGCAATGGCTGGAGTTCATCGAGAAGTCCAAGCGGGCCTTGCAGCGATGAGGCCGGGACCCGGGACCCGGGACCGGGGACCCGGGGAAAGCCGAGGTACGGTCCGTCAGACGGGAGCCCCAAGCGGCTGGAAGCCCCGATCTCTTGGATGCAGCGGCAGACTGCTGTTGTTGCTTTCCGGGTCCCGGCTTCACCCATGAAATTCGCTCTGGTCGCCGGCGAAACCTCCGGCGATATTCTCGGTGCTTCGCTGATCGAAGCCTTGCGTCGAATCTATCCGCAGGCGCGGTTTTATGGTGTTGCCGGGCCGCGCATGATCGCTGCCGGTTGCGAGGCCATCGAGAGCATCGACGCGCTGTCGGTGATGGGCCTGTCCGAAGTGATCAGGGAGCTGCCGCGCCTGTTTCGCCTGCGGGCGGAACTGGTGGCGCGCTTCAGCGACGACCGCCCCGACTGCCTGATCGGCATCGACGCGCCGGATTTCAATCTGGGGCTGGAGCGGCGACTGCGCGAGCGGGGCATCAAGACCGTGCACTACGTCAGTCCGACGGTCTGGGCCTGGCGGCAGGGCCGCGTACGCGGTATCGCCAAAAGCTGCGATCTGATGCTGAGCCTGTTCCCGTTCGAGGCCGACTTCTATCGCGAGCACGCGATGCGCGTGGCCTATGTCGGCCATCCGTTGGCGGACGAGCTCGACGCGACGCTGACGCCGGCTCAGGGCCGGGCGGCGCTGGGTCTGGCCGAGCGGCCCTGTCTCGCGGTTCTGCCGGGCAGCCGCAAGGCTGAAGTGTCGATGCTGATGCCGCTCTATGCGGACGCGGCGCGGCGCCTGGCCGAACGCCATCCACAGCTTCAGTTCGTGGTGCCGGTGGCCAAGCCCTCACTGCGGCCGCTGATCGAGGCGGCCATGGCCGGGCATGCGCCGCAGCAGAACTGGACGCTGCTCGACGGCCAGTCGCGCGAAGCCATGCGCGCTGGCGAGGCGGTCCTGCTGGCGTCGGGCACGGCGACATTGGAGTGCCTGCTGCTGGGGCGTCCGATGGTTGTCGGTTACCGCGTGGCGCCGTTTACGGCGTTTTTGCTGCGCAAAGTCGGCTTGCTCAAGATCGAGCGTGTCAGCCTGCCGAATCTGCTGTGCCGAGAACCGCTGGTCGATGAGCTGTTGCAGGACGATGCCACAGGTGAGAACTTTGCCAACGCCGTTTCACGCCTGATCGACGACCCCGTGGCCGCCCAGAAACAGACCGACGCCTTCGACGCGGTACGCGACGAACTGCGCCGCAACGCCGCTGCGCATGCCGCGTCCGCAATTGCGGAGCTGCTGACATGAGCGCGGGCCCGCGTATTGCCTGCGTGGCCGGGCTGGACGAGGCCGGTCGTGGTGCACTGGCCGGCCCGGTCTATGCCGCTGCGGTGATTCTGGACGAGCGAGATCCGTTCGATGGTCTGCGTGACTCCAAGGCGCTCAGTGCCAAAGCCCGCGAACGTCTCGCGCAGACGATCGTGACGCGCGCCGAGGCCTGGGCGGTCGCCAGCGCCAGCGTCGCCGAGATCGAATCGATCAACATTCTGCGCGCCTCGTTGCTGGCGATGCAGCGCGCCTGGGAAGCCTTGTCGAGGCGCTCGGATTCGGCGCTGGTCGATGGCCTGCATCTGCCGAAGCTTGGTTGCACGGCGCAGGCCGTGGTCGATGGAGACGCCCTGCATCCCTGCATCATGGCCGCTTCGATACTGGCCAAGGTCAACCGGGACGCCGAAATGTGCCGCCTCGATGTCGAGTATCCAGGCTATGGATTCGCCGCACACAAGGGCTATGGCACGCGCGTGCATCTGGACGCCCTGAACCGCCTGGGCGCGACTCCGGTGCATCGCCGCACCTTCGCGCCGGTGGCGCAGCTTTCGCTGCGGCTTGCCTGAAGCGATGTCGGAAGCGAATCCCGGCTTCGTGCATCTGTCGCTGCACACCGAGTACTCCTTGGTGGATGGCATCATTCGAGTCGAACCGGTCAAGCGCAAGACGCCGGACGATCGCCTGCAGACGCTGGCCGCGCGCACCGCCGAACTGGGCTTTCCGGCGATCGCCATCACCGATCTGAACAATCTGTTCGTGATGGTGAAGTTCTACAAATCCGCGGAAAGTGCCGGGATCAAGCCGGTCATCGGCGCCGAGGTGCTGGTCGAATCCGATGGCGTGCCCAGCCGTGTGATTTTGCTGGCACAGAATTCCGTGGGCTACGGCAATATCGTCAAGCTGGTGTCGTCGGCCTACACCGAGGGCAAGAGCAAGCTCGCCACGACGGTCGCCCGCGAACGTTTCGCGCAGTGGAACGAGGGCGTGATCGTACTGTGTGGGCCTCATTCCGAGATCGGCACCGCGTTGTTGCGTGGACAGGTGACCGAAGCCGAGCAGTACCTTGCCGAATGGCGAAGCTGGTTTGGTGACCGGCTCTATCTGGCGGTGCAGCGCTGCCGGCGCGAGCACGACGAGCGCCACACCCAGGCCGCCGCGGCACTGTCGCGCCTGCATGGTGTGCCGCTCGTCGCCACCAACGACGTACGCTTTTTGCGACGCGAAGACTTCGAGGTTCACGAGGCGCGGGTCTGCATCAACCAGGGCCGCACCCTGAGCGATCCGCGTCGCACGCAGGATTACAGCGAAGAGCAGTATCTCAAGTCTGCGGACGAAATGGCGGGACTGTTTTCGGATATGCCGGAAGCGCTGGCCAACAGCGTGGAGATCGCGCGGCGCTGTTCGGTGTCGTTCACTTTCGGGGTCAACTACCTGCCGGACTTCCCGGTCGACCCCGGCGAAACCGTCAATGAGCACCTCAGCAAGCAAACCCACGCCGGCCTGAGCCGGCGGCTCGCCGCGCATGGTCCGGCCGAAGGTCACGACGAAGCCTCGTACCGTGCGCGCCTGGATTACGAGCTGGGAATCATCGAGTCGATGGGCTTCCCCGGCTACTTCCTGATCGTTGCCGACTTCATTCAATGGGGCAAGGACAACGGCGTGCCGGTGGGCCCCGGACGTGGCTCGGGCGCCGGCTCGCTGGTGGCGTACTCGCTGGGCATCACCGACCTCGACCCGATTCCGTACAAGCTGCTGTTCGAGCGCTTCCTGAATCCGGAACGTGTGTCGATGCCGGACTTCGACGTGGACTTCTGCATGGAAGGCCGCGACCGCGTGATCGACTATGTGACGCGCAAGTACGGCCGGGATCTGGTCAGCCAGATCATCACCTACGGCTCGATGGCGGCGCGCGCCGTGGTGCGTGATGCCACGCGTGTGCTCGGGCATTCCCACGGCTTCGGCGACCGTATCGCCAAGATGATCCCCGGCATCCCGGCCTACAAGTCCGAAGCCCAGGACCACGGCTGTACCGAACTCGAATACGCGCTGCAGACGATTCCCGAGGTGCAGCAGGCGTACCAGGAAGATGACGTCAAGGCGATCCTCGATCTGGGCCTGTTGCTTGAAGGCCTGGCGCGCAATGTCGGCAAGCACGCTGGTGGCGTGGTCATCGCGCCGGGACCGCTGACCGACTACGCGCCCCTGTACAAGGACCCGGAAAGCGAGGGTGTGGTCACCCAGTTCGACATGAAGGATCTCGAATCCGTCGGGCTGGTGAAGTTCGACTTTCTCGGTCTGCGTACGCTGACGATCATCGACTGGGCGGTGCGCATGATCAATGCGCGTCGCGGCACCGGCGAGGCACCGCTGGACATCGCGCAACTGCCGCTCGACGACGCGCCCACCTACGAGCTGTTCAAGCGCGCCAAGACGATCGCGGTGTTCCAGTTCGAATCGCCCGGCATGCAACGCATGCTCAAGGACGCCAAGCCAGACCGTTTCGAGGACCTGATCGCCCTGGGTGCACTGTACCGGCCCGGTCCGATGGACCTGATCCCCAGCTTCGTGGCGCGCAAGCACGGCCGCGAACCCGTGGAGTATCCGGACCCGCGCGTGGAGCCGGTGCTGGAGGAAACCTACGGCATCATGGTCTACCAGGAGCAGGTCATGCAGATGGCGCAGATCGTCGGCGGCTACACGCTTGGCGGTGCCGACCTGCTGCGCCGGGCCATGGGCAAGAAGAAGGTCGAGGAGATGGTCAAGCACCGCGCGATCTTCCGCGACGGTGCAGCCAAGGACGGCCTGCCGGCCGAGAAGGCCGACGAAATCTTCGACCTGATGGAGCGCTTCGCCGGTTACGGTTTCAACAAGTCGCACGCGACCGCCTATGCGCTGGTGTCCTACCAGACGGCCTGGCTGAAGACGCATTACCCGGCCGAGTTCATGTGTGCCGTGCTGTCGGCGGAAATGTTCAAGACCGACACCATCGTCATGATGATTGACGAGTGCGCGAACATGGGCGTCGAAATCCGTCCGCCGGACATCAATCGTTCGCGCTTTCGTTTCACCGTCGAGGACGGCGCCGTGCGCTATGGCCTCGGTGCCGTGCGTGGCGCTGGCGAGGGCGCGATCGAAGGTATCGTCAACGAACGCGAGGCCAACGGCCCCTACACCGATCTGCTGGATTTCTGCCGCCGCATCGACACACGCCGCGCCAACAAGCGTGTGCTCGAAGCGCTGATCAATGCCGGCGCCCTGGACGCGCTCGGCCCGAACCGGCCGAGTCTGATCGCGCAGTTGCCGCGCGCGCTGAGTTACGCCGAGCAGGCCGGCAGCGCCGCCGACGTGGGTCAGGTCGACATGTTCGGCCTGGACGCGCCATCGGCAGGGCCGGCCATCGAACTGCCGACGCTGGAGGACTGCAGTCAGCGCGAGCGCTTGGCCAAGGAACGGGACGTGCTCGGGTTTTACCTCTCCGGGCACCCGGTGGAGACCTATCGCGAGATGATCAGCCAGATCGCCAGCGGCACGCTCAAGGAGCTGATCGCGCTGTGTCCCGATACGCCGCTGCCGAGCGAAGAAGGCGAGCGACCGCGCTACCGGCGCGGACCCAAGGTAGTGGCGGGTGCGTGGCTGGTGGACCTGCGCAAGTTCGGTCGTCGTGGCGTGCTGACCCTGGACGACCGCACCGCCCAGATCAGCGTGCCGCTGTCCGAGGAACAATGGACGCGGTATCTGGAACGTTTGCGCAAGGACACGCTGGTGTTCGTCTACGGCCGGGTTTCGCCGGATGAGTATACCGGCGGCCACCAGATTCGCGCCGATGAGATCTGGGATCTGGACCAGGCCTCCGGCCGTTTCGCGGACCGCCTGATGATCACCTGGCCGCGTGGACGTGCCGTGGACGTCGATGCGCTGGAAGCCGCGCTTCGCCCGATTCGAGTGGGCAGTGGCTGCGGGATTTCCTTACAGTATTTGAATGGCAGCGCACAGGGTATGCTGGATTTCCCGCCGGCGTGGCGAGTGGTGCCCACCGAGGAAGGGCTTGGAGCGCTGAAGGCGCTGGTGGGCGATGAGGGTATCCAGGTCAGTTACCGATCGGCTGTCCAGGCCGACGAATGAATTGCAGGGGAATACAGGTTTCATGAATCTCAACTATCTCGATTTCGAACAGCCGATTGCCGAGCTGCAACAGAAGATCGAAGAATTGCGCTTTATGTCCAGCGGCTCGGAGGTCAGCCTGTCCGAGGAGATTTCACGGCTGGAAGAGAAGAGCCGTACGCTGACTGAACAGATTTTCTCCAGCTTGACGCCATGGCAGGTCGCGCAGGTCGCGCGCCATCCGATGCGGCCGTATTCGATGGATTACTTCCGCGCGCTGTTCACGGATTTCGAGGAGCTGCACGGCGACCGTGCGGTGTTCGACGATCCCGCCATCGTTTCCGGCGTGGCCCGCCTGGACGGCCGTCCGGTGGTGGTGATCGGCCAGCAGAAGGGACGCGACGCCAAGGAGCGCATTCGCCGCAACTTCGGCATGCCGCGGCCCGAGGGTTACCGCAAGGCGCTGCGCCTGATGAAGATGGCGGAGCGTTTCAGTCTGCCGGTGCTGACCTTCATCGACACCCCCGGCGCCTATCCGGGCATCTCCGCCGAAGAACGCAACCAGTCCGAGGCGATTGCACGCAACCTGTTCGAGCTGTCGAACCTGCGCACGCCGGTGGTCGCCACCGTGATCGGCGAAGGCGGATCGGGCGGCGCGCTCGCAATCGGCGTCTGCGATCACCTGATCATGCTCCAGTACAGCATCTACTCGGTGATCTCGCCCGAAGGCTGTGCCTCGATCCTTTTCAAGAAAGCCGACCGTGCCAAGGATGCGGCCGAGGCGATGAAACTGACCGCGCCGGACCTCAAGGGGCTCGGCCTGATCGACGAAATTGCCACCGAGCCGCTGGGCGGCGCGCATCGCGACAGCGCAGTGATGTTCGAAGATCTGCAGGCGCGCCTGATCGAATCCCTGGACCGCTTGGGACGCGTGCCGATGACGCAACTCCTGGCCGACCGTTATCAGCGCCTGCTCGGTTACGGAGTCTTCGAGACCGTGTGAACGCGGCGGGGACCGAGACGCTGGACCTGCTGGCGTTCGACGAGGCCGTCGCGGCGCTTGATCGGGGTGGCTGTCTCTGGCTTGGACTCAGTGGCGGACGCGACTCGATCGCCTTGCTGCACATCCTGCACGAGCGCTTCGGTGACGCTCTGGGCGGCCGCTTGCGCGCGATCCATGTGCATCATGGTCTGCAAGCCGCCGCCGACGACTGGGCGAGCTTCTGTGAGCGCAGTTGCGAGCGATTGGGCGTAGCGGCGCAGGTCGAACCCGTCGCGGTCGATCAAGCGTCGGCCGAAGGCCCGGAAGGCGCGGCGCGGCACGCGCGATACGCGGCGTTCGAAGGCGTTCTGAATCCCGGCGATGTACTGGCCCTGGCGCATCATCGCGCCGATCAGGCTGAAACGCTGCTGTTGCGATTGTTCCGGGGAACCGGCATCTCCGGACTTGCGGCGATGCAGCCGTGGTCGGGCCGGGCGCATTTCCACGTGTGGCGCCCGCTACTGGCCACGCCTCGATCCGTCATCGAGGCCTACGCGCGGCAACGGCGACTGACCTGGGTCGACGATCCGCACAATGAAGACGATCGCTATGATCGTGTCGCCGTCAGATCTCGGCTTTGGCCGGCCATTCTGCAGCGCTGGCCGCAAGCCGAGGGCGCACTTGCACGTACCGCGCATCTGGCCGCCGAGACTCAAGCCTTGCTGAACGATCTCGCCAGCATCGATCTTGAAGGCCTGACCATCGACGGCCAGCCATCGGTACGCGCCAGTCTGGCGCTGAGTGAACCGCGCCGTCGCAACGCCCTGCGTTTGTGGCTGCGTCGGCAGGGAGTGCCAATGCCGGATGCCAGCATCTGGCCGGTGATCGGCCGCGAGTTGTTGCGGGCGGCGCAAGACGCCGCACCGGTCGTCACTTTGGGTGCCTATGAGCTGCGGCGCTATCGCGACGCGATCCACCTGATCCCCGGTCTGCCGATGCCGGGCGCCTGGACCTGCGAATGGGATGGACGTGAGGCGCTGAGGCTTCCGCCGGGCTGCGGATTCCTGGAATTCAATCCTGTGCCGGACGACTGCCGGCTGACGGTCAGCTTTGCCCGCGGCGGCGAGCGTCTGCGTCCCAGCGGAGCCGCACACACGCGCAGTCTCAAGAATCTGTTTCAGGAGTCGGCCACACCGCCGTGGGAACGGCAGCGTACGCCGCTGCTGTGGCTAGACGGCGAACTCGTCGCCGTGGCCGATCGCTGGATCAGCGAATCATTCCGCGGCCGATTGGCGCAGTCCGGCATGCAGCTGGTTTGGCGTCGCGGTGCCCCGACTCAGGGCGAGTCGCCGCTGTAGATCTGCGCCGTCGCGCCGTGGATCGTGCCGGTTTCGGCGCTCTCATGGACATACAGGTCCACCGCATGCTCGAAGTGCAGAGCGCCGACCACGGTGCCCGGGCCGATCACGATGCGCGGGCGGTGCGAACGCCCACTCTGCCAGCCCTGTGACTCTTCCACGGTGATGCTGCCGATCCATGAATTGCGCCCGGTGTCGATATCGCTGCCGACGGTGCTGATCTCGCCTTCGAGCCGAGTCTGCGTCATCACGATGTTGCCATTGACGGCATCAATGCCGCCGCCGATGCGTGTCCCGGCCGCGAGTTCAAGGCTGCCATTGACCGTCTCGATGTCTTCGGCGACCCGCAGATTCATTCCAGCCCGGACGTTTCCGTTCACGGACTCGATGCTGTCCACGACCACGTCGTCGCCGATGCGAATCGAGCCGTTCACGGTCTCCACCGACTCGGCGACGCTGCGGTCACCGAGTTCGATCGAACCATTGACGCTGTCGAGGTCGCCCACCGTTTGCGCCTCGCCGATGCGGATCGCGCGATTCACCGTGGAGTGCCCATCGTCGTCCCAGTGCCCCGGCGAGCCGCCATCGTCGCCGACCACGATGATGCACGCGCTGAGTAAGGCGGCCAGGATGAAGGCGGGGATGGTGAGTACGCGCATCAGCAGAGTTTCCAGGTGAAGTTGGGAATCAGGAAACATGCATCGTGCCAAATCACAAGCCCATGATTTCAATAAAATTTATCGAAATATTGAGGCGGTGCACACGAGCGTCCAGCGAATGCTTGGTGAGTTTCGCCGATTACTGGCCAAATTTCCGTAGCAGCCAATTTCAAACGGGGGCTTATCCGGTTCCCAAGGTCCCGATCCGGGTCCCCGGCATGGTAGAATTGAGCACGGCGCCGGGGTGGCGCTTTCCTTTTAACGACAAGAGCTTCCGCAGCCTCGCGGGGCCAGTGCACGCCAAAAAATAATGACGGACTTCGCCAAGGAATTGCTTTCGGTCAATCTCGAAGACGAGATGCGGCGCTCCTACCTCGATTACGCCATGAGCGTGATCGTGGGGCGCGCGCTTCCCGACGCACGGGATGGCCTCAAACCGGTTCATCGCCGCGTGCTCTACGCGATGCGCGAACTCGGCAACGACTACAACAAGGCCTACAAGAAATCGGCGCGCGTGGTCGGTGACGTGATCGGTAAGTACCACCCGCATGGTGACGCTTCGGTGTACGACACCATCGTGCGCATGGCGCAGGATTTCTCGATGCGCTACATGCTGGTGGACGGCCAGGGCAACTTCGGTTCGATCGACGGCGACTCGGCGGCGGCCATGCGTTACACCGAAGTCCGCATGAAGCGTCTCACCCACGAGATGCTCGCGGACATCGAGAAGGACACGGTCGACTTCGTCCCGAACTACGACGAATCCGAATCCGAACCGGCGGTACTGCCCACCAAGATTCCGCAGCTGTTGATCAATGGCGGCTCCGGCATCGCAGTCGGCATGGCGACCAACATCCCGCCGCACAACCTGGCCGAAGTCATCGAGGCCTGCGTCGCCCTGATCGACAATCCGGACCTCGATCTGGCCGCCTTGATGAAGCTGATTCCGGCGCCGGACTTCCCCACGGGCGGCATCATTCTCGATGCCAACGGCCTGGTCGATGCCTACGCCACCGGGCGTGGCCGCATCGTCATCCGCTCGCGCACGCATTTCGAGGACATCGGCACCGATCGCCAGGCGATCATCATCACCGAACTGCCGTACCAGGTGAACAAGGCGCGTCTGTTGGAGCGTGTCGCCGAACTGGTCAAGGAAAAGAAGGTCGAGGGCATCACCGAAATCCGCGATGAGTCCGACAAGGACGGCATGCGCGTGGTCATCGAACTGCGCCGCAACGAAAACGCGGACGTGATCCTCAACAACCTCTACCAGCACACCCAGTTGCAGACGGTGTTCGGCATCAACATCGTGGCGCTGGACAACGGCCAGCCGCGCACCCTGTCGCTGAAGCAGTTGCTGGAAATCTTCCTGCGCCATCGCCGCGAGGTGGTGACGCGGCGCACACGCTACCTGCTGCGCGAGGCGCGCAAGCGCGCGCATACCCTGGAAGGTCTGACGGTCGCGCTGGCCAACGTCGACGAGGTCATCGAACTGATCCGCGCCGCGTCGAATCCGGCGGAGGCCAAGATCGGCCTGTTGGAAAAGGTATGGCGGCCCGGTCAGGTCGTGAGCATGCTCGAACGCGCCGGCGCCGACAGCTCGCGTCCCGAAGACCTCGACGCCAGCATGGGCTTGGTCGAGGGCGGTTACCGGCTGTCCGAATCGCAGGCCCAGGCGATTCTGGACATGCGCCTGCAGCGCCTGACCGGGCTCGAGCAGGAAAAGATCGTCAACGAGTACCAGCAGATTCTCGACGCGATCCGTGAGTATCTGGACATCCTCGGTTCCGATGAACGCCTGCTCGGCGTGATCCGCGAGGAACTGGAGCAGATCAAGGAGCAGTACGTCGACGAACGCCGCACTGAAATTTCGAACGACGCCGTCAACCTCAATCGCGAAGACCTGATCACGCCGCAGGACATGGTGGTGACGCTGTCGCACGAGGGTTACGTCAAGTCGCAGCCGCTGACCGAGTACCAGGCGCAGAAGCGCGGCGGGCGCGGCAAGTCCGCCACCACGATGAAGGAAGCCGATTTCATCGACCGCCTGTGGGTCGTGCACACCCATGACTGGCTGCTGTGCTTCTCCAGTCTCGGCCGCGTCTACAAGGTGCGGGTGTTCGAACTGCCCACGGGTTCGCGCGGCTCGCGCGGCCGGCCGTTCGTCAACCTGCTGCCACTGGAAGAAGGCGAGAAGATCAGCGCGGTGCTGCCGATCAAGCAGTTCGAGGCCGAGCAGAATGTGTTCATGGTGACCAAGCTCGGCACCGTGAAGAAGACCCCGCTGGACGCCTACGCCAACATCCGTTCCAACGGCATCATCGCCGTGGACCTGCGCGTCGACGATGAGCTGGTGGCCGTGGCGTTGACCTCGGGATCGGACGACGTACTGCTGTTCTCCGATGCCGGGCGCGTGATCCGCTTCAATGAGAAGGACGTTCGCCCGATGGGACGCACCGCCACCGGCGTGCGCGGCATGCGCCTGGTCCGGGCCGGCGAAGCGGCGGACGAAAGCGGCGCCGACGACGCGGACACCGAAGGCGAAGCCCCGCCGCGCACCGCAACCGCGGCCCGAGTGATCGCCTTGATCGTTGCCCAGCCCAGCGCTGGCGATATCTTCACCGTCACCGAACTCGGCTACGGCAAGCGTTCGCCGATCGATCAGTACCCACTGCGCGGCCGAGGCGGCATGGGCGTGATCGCCCAGGCGCTGACCGAGAAGACCGGCGCGCTGGTGGGTGCGATCCAGGTCGAGGACGGCTTTGAGGTCATGCTGATCTCGAACGGCGGCACCCTGATCCGCACACGCGCCTCGGAAATCAGCGTGTTGTCGCGCAATACCCAGGGCGTGCGCATCATGAAGCCGGTCAAGGGCGACCACCTCGTCGGCGTGGATCGCATCGAAATCGAGGACGAGGAAGAAGAACTCGTGTCGGACGAACTGGCCGATGGCGAAGTGGCCGGCGAGGCGCCTGACGAGGACATCAGCGATGCCAGCGACTCCGGTGATGACGCGCCGGCCGCGGACGAGGACGGCGAGAAATAGGATCCTCGCCGATCTGATTCGAGGGCGGGCGGGGCGCAGGCTTCGCCCGTCGTGTTTTCAGGCGACCGTCGAATATCATGGATTGCCGGAGCATCGGAGCCAGTATTGAATCAGCCGCAGGAACTGCCGATCTTTCCGCTGGGCACCGTCCTGTATCCCGATGGGCGCCTGCCGCTGCGAATTTTCGAGCCCCGCTACGTGGAGATGACACGGGAGTGCCTGCGTACCGGCTCCGGGTTCGGCGTCTGCCTGATTCTGGATGGACGCGAGGCCGGCGAACCGGCTGTTCCGCACACCATCGGATGCAGCGCCAGCGTGGTGGAGCGAGAAGAACTGTCGCCGGGCCTGTTCAATCTGCTTGCGCGCGGCGATACCCGTTTCCGCATTCTCGAACGGCGGGTGGCGGCAGACGGTCTGATCCATGCCCAGGTCGAGTGGCTGAATACCGAGGCGCCCATTGCCGTTCCCGAAGACCATTTACTGGCGCCGCTGCTGTTGCAGCGGCTGATCAATGAAGTCGGCGTCGGCATGGTGCCGATGCCGCACCGGCTGGACGACGCGGCCTGGGTCGCGCACCGTCTGGCGGAAATCCTGCCACTGCCGCTGGCGGCCAAGCAGCGCATCCTGGAGTGCGACGATTCGCTCGAAAAACTCGAAATCGTGATGCGTCAGCTTCGGTCGATCGGCGATTTCGGATAGCGTTGTGGTCCAATGATTTCGAACACGTTGATGGGGGAGAGAGCACCCCGCGACGAGGAACGAGACCCAGAGCGGCAATGATGACAGCCGCCGGGTATGCGCTGCCCTGCGGAACCAAGGCATCTGCCTGAGCCGCCATCGGGTCCGCACACTGACGCGGCGTCATGGGCTCAAAGCCCGCTGGCGACGCAAGTTCATCCACGCCACCGACAGCCGGGACAGTTTGCCAGTGGCCGACATCTGGCCGCGGTCATGGAAACGAGTCACTGACTACATCGTCGGTTTCTACAACACCGTCCGACTGCATTCAACGCTGGGGTATCGCTCGCCTACTGACTTCGAGCGACTTCCTCAAGCTGCATAACCTCTCAACTACCCTATCAGCGTGTCCGAAAAACTTGGCCACGACAATCGAGATCATTGATGAGATCTTACCCAAGGAGTAGGTTCAGGGGGACTCGTCAAACACCCAGTATCATGTCACCGCAAATTCGCGGCTTTGCGGCTAATTTGCACACTGTTTTCGAGGACATCGCCATGCCGAACACGAATCCCGCCCCCAACTTCAAGCAGCAGGCCCATGCGCTGATTGACCGTCTTCCGGAGGGCGCGGATTGGAAAGACCTCGTTTACGAGGCGTCGATTATCCAAGACATCGAGGAGGGGGGGGCTGACAGCGTTGCCGGCCGTGTCACCGAGAACAATGAGGTGCGGCGCCGCTTCGGGCTGCCCGATTTGCCTTAATGAGGGCGCACTGGACCGACAAGGCACTTACCCGACTGCAACAAATCCATGACCGCGTCGCCCAAGACAGCCCGATCAACGCCCGACGTTTTGTCGACCGCCTTACACGGAAAGCGGCTCTGATTGCGCATCAGCCGCATGCGGGTGTCCCCGTGAGGAAATATCAGCGCGAGGATATCCGCGAAACCTATGAAGGGCGCTACCGGATCATTTACCGCGTCCATGGCGATCGCATCGATGTGCTGACGGTACGCCACGGTATGCGGCAACTGCCCCGGCGTCTGCGCGACCTTTGAAATGTGGCTTGGGACGGCCGCTGTCGCCCCTGCCAACTGCTGCGTAACCCGCAAGACCCGGCCGGTGGCGGTGGCGCAGGTACAGCCACGTCAGCCGGGCCGTCTCAAGGGGCAGATCGCGCGCGCCGGATTTCGATGAGATCCCGGCAGCGCTGTTGTACGCGTTCGGGGGTGGCTGAGAGGGCCGGCGATGGCTTTCAAGGGTGATTCGTGAAGAAGGCTTCGCGAGCCTGCCGATGGACATTTCACACGGCGAGCGTGCCGGTACCTTACCGCCACTGCACCGTGATCACTATTACCGCATGTTGGTGGCGCAGGCGCAGCTGGAGAATCTGATCATGATCACCCGGCGACCGTGACATCGGCCGCTACGAAGTGCGAACCTGCTGGTCTGATTGGTGCAATGCGCTTGCGGCACCTGAGGCCGTGGTCGCCACCGCTGCGCGCCCTCACTTCGGTGATCCGAACCTGGAAGAACCCAGCATGATCGAGACCGAAGCCGATCCCCACGCCAACCGCATCGACCCAGTGCCGCACGAAGTCGGCTGATGTGTGGTTGACGGCGAAGGTGCATTTCGAAGTGATTTACCCCGGCCGCATGACGGCCAGCGCGGACGGGCGAATCCGCTGAGGACGTTCATCGGGATTCAGGCGTACCTCTACCCGCAAAGCTAGGGCGGTTGGTCTCTCCCAAGCGGCACTACGCCGGGTTCGATCGACGGCTTTCCTGATGTGTGTTCGGCAAAGCTGATTCATCGGCGTGGCGTCTCTTCAAGTTTCTGAAACGTTCCTGCTTCAGGCTCCGCAGCGCGGAATATCGCACGTACATCGCGTGCCTAGAGCGGGGGAATGTGGGTCATATGGGCAAGGTCTATCTTGAGCACGTTTTGGCAAACGTGCGCGGTGTCTCGCGGCGCTCGATTCTCAAAGGTTTGAGTTCTCTCGGCATCGTCCCGGCGCTGGGTGCGTGCGGCGATAGCGATGCTCCGGATGGGGCGGTCGTCCCCGCGGGCGGCACTCCCGAAGATGTCGACGACTCCCATGGCAGTTTCAAGCACGGGATTGCCTCGGGCGACCCGTATGCCGATTCCGTGGTGCTATGGACGCGCGTCACGCCAGTCGAAGAAGGCCCGGTGTCCGTGGGCTGGGTCATTGCCGCCGACGAGGCGCTGAGCGAGGTCGTCGACTCCGGTGTGTTCACCACCGATGCGGAACGTGACTACACGGTCAAGGTTGTCGCCGTGGGCCTAGAGCCCCGCACGCACTACTGGTATCAGTTTCGAGTGGGCGACACGAACTCGAGCCTCGGGCGGACGAAGACCGCGCCGGATGCCGACGCCAGCCTGGAATCGCTCAAGTTCGCTTTCACGTCCTGCGCGTACTACTCGATGGGTTACTTCAACGCCTATGCCGGCGTTGCCAGTCGTGACGATCTGGATGTGGTGCTGACCCTGGGTGACTACATCTACGAAGACGGTGGCGACGAGTTGCTCGCCACGCCGGTCGCGTTGGGGCGCTACATGGAGCCGGCGCACGAAATCGTGTCGCTGCAGGACTATCGCACGCGTCACGCGCTGTACAAGACCGACGTGGACTTGAACGCGGCGCATGCCGCACATCCCTGGATCTGCGTCTGGGATGATCACGAATCCGCCAACAACAGCTATGCCACAGGTGCGGACGATCATACGGAGGGCGAGGAGGGCATGTGGACCGAACGCAAGCGCCACTCGATCCAGGCCTACTTCGAATGGATGCCGGTGCGCGAGGGGTTCAACCCCAACACAGGCTCAAGCGCTCATCTGTATCGCCGCATGCGCTACGGCGATCTGCTGGAATTCTTCGTACTGGATACCCGTCTGGAGGGACGCGATCCGCAACCGGCCGACACCACGGAGGCGCAAGCGCCCGGCCGTTACATGATCAGTCCCCAGCAGGAAGCCTGGTTGCTGGATGGTCTGCGCACGACCACGGCACGGTGGAAGCTGATCGCCCAGCAGACGATGATGTCGCAGCTCTACCTCGCCCCCGGCCAGCCTTTCGGGCTCGACTCCTGGGATGGCTACGTCGACCAGCGCAACCGCCTGTTCGACGCCTTCGCCGACGAGGACATCAGCAACGTCGTCGTGCTTACCGGTGACATCCATACCGCGTTTTGCGCCGAGCTGACCAAGGACCCGACGGACTTTTCCGCCTATACCCCCGGTACCAGCGGCTCGGTCGGTGTCGAATTCGTGTGTCCATCGGTGACGACCCAGGGCTTTCCGCCGGTCGTGGCCGAGGCGCTGCGTCTGCCCAACCGCCATATCCGCTACGCCGAAGGCGCGCTGGATACCGGCCATGGCTATGTCGTTGTCACTGTGACCCCGCAGCAGTGTGAAGCTGCCTGGTTCTATTGCCTGTCCGTACTGACGCCCTTGAACAAGGAGCGCCGGGGGCTGGTCTGGGGTGTCAGAGACGGTGAAACTTACGTCAGCTTGAACGGCTGAGAAAGATAGTGCGTTGCCCTGCAACGGACCCGTGGCGCTATTCGCCTAGGCCAATGCCGGGGTTTGGGCTCTTATGCGTCGTGACGATGTCTTGATCAACGGTGCGCCGGTGCAAAGCCGTATCCCGGACTTTGCGACGTTTGGCGGCGGGCTAGACCGGGCACTTGCCGGGACGCGAAACGCGGCGTCTAATCGGGACGCGTTCGACGAGCCCGGGACGATCTTGCGCGATTAGGCTCAAGCGACGTCTACGCGCAAGGCCTGAGTCCGGAGAACTCGACACGCTCGCGGACCTTTCCGAGCGGCGTGGTGGACGCGGGGCGGCTGATAACCCGGGCAAGGGTCGACAGCGCGGCCGAAGGGTCAGCGGCACCGCAAAGGAGGGAGTCATGAATGAAACGAAAGTCGCGGCATCGGGTGAGGTCCAGGAAGGCCGGCTGCATGCCGTCAAGGTCGGCGGCCACACCGTCTTGCTGAGTCGTGTCGATGGACGCGTTTGCGCATTCTCCGCCAAGTGCCCGCATGTGGGCCTGTCGCTGGCGCGCGGTAAGGTCGACAAGGGTACGGTCGAATGCCCTTGGCATGGATCGCGTTTCGACCTGAGCAGTGGGCAGAACCTCGACTGGGCACGCTCGGTGGCCGGTCTGCCGATGCCGACATGGAGCCACGCGCTGCTGTCCTTCGGCAAGAAGCCGGCGCCTCTGTCGCTCTACGAAGCTTCGGAGCGCGAATCCTCGGTATATCTGCGGACGCCATAGCGGCGGGATTGGGCAGCCCGGCATTCCGGTGGCATAGCAAGTCTGAAAATCCCGCAGACGGCCACCGCCCGCAGCGTCATTCCCCGCTGACGCGAATCACACGCCCGGTTTCGCGTTCGACGACCAGAATCATACCGTCGCCGAGTTCGCCGGTACCGCCATCGCCGAGCACCACCCAGCGCGTGGCATCGCGGTAGGCGCGATAGGGTGCTTGCGCCAGTACCGCTTCTTCGCCATAGCGCTTGGCCCAAATCGCCTTGGCGTGGGCGATGGCCGCCTTGCCGCTGTCGATCGCGCCCAGCGGGGCGATGCCTTCGGCGGTTTCATCGGCGGGGATGTCGGCGAGGTAGCGTTGCAGCCACGGTCCCCAGACGCTGGAGGACACCGGTTTGGGTGCGCTGCGGTCGACACGGTCCGAGCGCTTCTTGAGGTGCAGGTCGTAGGGCTTGGGGTAGCTCTGCGGCAGCGGTGGGGCGCGGTCGCCCAGCAATTCGTTGAGGGTCTTGCGTACGTCCTTGGCGACATCGATGGGCGTCGGCGGATGCGGAGGCCGCGTGTAGACGATGTTGTTGTCGCCGTCGATGACCACCAGCCAGGGCGTGCGTTCGATGTGATAGGTCGCCATCAGTGCATCGCCCTGAATCAACAGCGGAAAGCTGAGGCCGCGATCCTTCATCGTCTGTACGGGATCACCGTCTTCGCGGATGTTGATCGTCCAGACATTGACGCCCCAATCACGGTAGTCCTCCCAGATGTCCTGCACGTAGGGCTGCAGCGCGCGGCTGAACGGGCACCAGGACGGCCAGAACAGCAGGACCGTGGGGCGACCTTCGGCATCCTGCGGGAAGTTGACGGTTTCGCCGCCCGGCGTCTGCAGGCTCCAGCCAGGCGCTTGCTCGGGCGCGCCGGCGGCGGACACGGATAGGGGAGTCAGGGCGGCGAGCGCCGCCAGGCCGGAGACGAGGTTCAGCAGCAAACGGTTCATGCGTGCGTCGTAAGGCTTGGATTCCCGGCGAGGCTACCTGATCGTATGAATTTTCGAGGCGGGACCCTCGAAAAAAGCCGCGCGTACGGCTAGGCTGCGCTCCCGATGCGGCGAGCCGCAGGCGTACCCGATATCCGACGGAATCAGACCATGTCGCGTGTCCACAATTTCAGTGCCGGCCCTGCCACCTTGCCGCTGTCGGTGTTGGAGCAGGTTCAGTCAGAGCTTCTCGACTGGCGCGGCACCGGCATGTCGGTGATGGAAATGTCGCATCGCGACAAGCCGTTCATGTCGATCGCGGCCGAGGCCGAAGCGGACCTGCGGGAACTGCTCGGCGTGCCGGCGAACTACAAGGTGCTGTTCATGCAGGGCGGGGCGACCGCACAGTTCGGCGTGATTCCGATGAATCTGCTGCGGGGACGCGATCACGCCGATTTTCTGGTGACTGGCGTCTGGAGCCGCAAGGCGGTGATGGAATTCCGGCAGTACGGAACGCCGCATATCGTCGCCGAGCCGGCGGACGGGCGCTACGATCATGTTCCGGCGGCCGATACCTGGTTGTTGTCGGACGATGCCGCCTATTTTCACTACACGCCGAATGAAACCATCGAAGGTGTGGAACTGCACGATGTGCCGGAGGTCGGCACGGTGCCCTTGGTCGCGGATTTTTCGTCCTCGTTCCTGTCGCGGCCGATCGAGGTCGAGCGCTACGGCCTGATTTTCGCCGGCGCCCAGAAGAACCTGGGGCCGGCCGGGCTCACCATCGTCATCGTGCGCGAGGATCTGATCGGTCAGACCCACCCGGCGCTGCCGTCGGTGTTCGACTACAAGGCCGTGGCCGACAGCGATTCGATGCTCAACACGCCGCCGTGCTTCGCCTGGTACGTTTCGGGGCTGGTGCTCAAGTGGATCAAGGCGCAAGGCGGGCTGGAGGCGATGGCGGCGCGCAATGCGCGCAAATCCTCGCTGCTTTACGACTACATCGATGCTCAGTCCTTCTATCGCTGTCCGGTGGCGCGACCGGATCGTTCGTGGATGAATGTGACGTTCGCGCTGGCCGATGACGCTCTGGATACAGCGTTTCTGGACGGCGCCAAGGCGGCCGGCCTGCCGGGCCTCAAGGGGCACCGGCTGGTCGGCGGCATGCGTGCCTCGCTCTACAACGCCATGGACGAAGCCGGCGTGCAGGCGCTGGTGGACTACATGCGCGAATTCGCGCGCACGCGCGGCTGAAGCGGCCCCGCTCAGGTAAATATTCGGGCGGGCCTCCAATCAAGCGAGAATGGCCGCCAGCCGCTAAACTTTGCGCCCTTTTTCCGTGACCGACGCCGAACCGCCGACGATGGAACTTCGCACGCTTGCCGATGCCCGCAGCCGTATCGATGCGCTGGATACCGAAATCCAGCGGATGATCAGCGAACGTGCGCGCGTGGCGCAGCGCGTACGCGACATCAAGGCCGAGTCCGGCGACACCACCGACCACTATCGCCCCGCGCGCGAAGCCGAGGTGCTGCGCCGCGCCAAGGAACGCAATCGCGAACTCGGCGGCCCACTTGCTGACGAGGTGATGGCGCGCATCATGCGCGAGGTGATGTCGGCCTGCCTGGCGCTGGAGACCCCGCTGGCGGTGTCCTATCTGGGGCCGGAAGGCACCTACACGCAGGCCGCGGTCTACAAGCATTTCGGTCATCAGGTGGCGGCGCAGGCGGCCAGCGCGATCGACGAAATCTTCCGTGATGTCGAATCCGGCTCCGCGATGTACGGCGTGGTGCCGATCGAAAACTCCACCGAAGGCGTGGTCACCAGTACGCTCGATGCGCTGGCGCAGACGCCGCTGTCGATCTGCGGCGAGGTCTGGCTGCCGGTACACCACCAGCTGTTGAGCAAACAGCAGGACAGCAGCGGCATCGAGGTGGTGTATTCGCATCCTCAATCCTTCGCGCAGTGCCGGCGCTGGCTGGATGTCAAACTGCCGGGCGTGCCGCGCGAACCGATGCCCAGCAATGGCGCGGCCGCGCGGCGTGCCGCCGATCAGGCCAACAGCGCCGCGATCGCCAGCGCCGCGGCGGGCGAGCTGTACGGTCTGCGCACCCTGGCCAGCAATATCGAAGACGACCCGAACAACACCACGCGCTTCCTGATCATCGGTCGACAGAATCCGGAGGCCACCAGCGCCGATCGCACCTCGATCGTCTGCTCCGCTCCGCAGGGCGGTGAAGCCGGTGCCTTGTTCCGTCTGCTCGAGCCGTTTGCGCGCGGCAACATCAATCTGTCGAAGATCGAATCCCGCCCGAGCCGCCGCGCGGTGTGGGACTACAACTTCTTCGTCGATATCGAAGGCCACCAGAGCGATGCGGCCGTGGCCGCCGCGCTGGACGAACTGCGCGGCCGCGCCGGATTCTTCAAGATTCTGGGGTCCTATCCCAGGGCCGTGATCTGAAACCGCGTGGGTTCGCGCAAAGACGCCAAGTCGCGAAGAATGAGTTTTGGTTTGCTGTTCGTGGCGCCTTCGCGTTCTTTGCGCGAACCCGAGTTTTTGAATGACCCGACCTAAGCAATGAACAATCCCGCCTACTTCAAGAATGCGCTGCCCGGCGTGCTGCAGCTCGCGCCCTACCAGCCCGGCATGCCGCTGGAGGAACTGCAGCGTCGGCTCGGCGTCAAGGATGCGATCAAGCTCGCGTCCAACGAAAACCCGCTGGGTGCCAGTCCTGCAGTCCGCGAGATGCTGGCGGCGACCGCGCGCGGCGAGCTGAGCCGCTATCCCGATGGGGGCGGCTTTCGGCTGAAGAAGAAGCTGGCGGCCTATCACGGCGTTGACGCCGAGTGCATCACCTTGGGCAATGGTTCCAACGATTTGCTGGAGTTCGTGTCGCGGGTGTTCCTCGGCCCGGGCCGCGCCGCCTTGTTCTCGCAGTACGCCTTCGCGGTGTATCCGATCGCTACGCAGGCGCAGAACGCGGAGGCGATCGTGGTGCCGGCGCTGCCGCGAGACCATGCTTCGATGCCGATGGGGCATGACCTCGAAGGCTTTGCGCGGGAACTGCGTGACGACGTCGCGGCGGTATTCATCGCCAATCCGAACAACCCCACCGGCACCTGGCTGGCGCCGGCGCAGATCGAGGCGTTTCTGGAGAAGGTGCCGGAGCAGGTCGTGGTGGTGCTCGACGAGGCCTATTTCGACTACCAGGCGCCGGCGCTGCGCACCGATAGCCGCGCGCTGCTGAGTCGCTACCCGAATCTGCTGGTGACGCGGACCTTCTCCAAGGTCTATGGCCTGGCTTCGCTGCGCGTGGGCTATGGCCTGTCGCATCCGTCATTGGCGGATTTGCTGAACCGCGTACGCCAGCCATTCAACAACAACAGCCTGGCGCTGCTGGCGGCCGAGCTGGCTCTGGAAGACCAGGACTTCGTCCGCAAATCAGTGGAACTGAACACGCGTGAGTTGGCCCGCATGACGGCGGAAGTCCATGCCCTGGGTCTGACAACGCTGCCATCCCAGGCCAATTTCCTGACGATCGACTTCGGCCGGGATGCCTCGCCGATTCATCAGGGACTGCTGGAGCGTGGCGTGATCGTGCGTCCGATGGGTTCCTACAAGATGCCGGACTTCATTCGTGTATCGATCGGAACTGAGGCAGAGAATTCAAGGTTTATCAATACATTGAGAGACATTCTTAAAGTGAGTTCCGGCGCGTGAATCTGGCGGTTGTCGGCATTGGCCTGATCGGCGGTTCGGTGGCGCGCGCCTTGCGCGAGGCCGGGCAGGTGGAACGGATCAGCGCCTACGATACGGATGCGCAGCAGTTGGAACAGGCGCTGTCGCTCGGTGTGATCGATCGAGCGGGGCATAGCGTCGCCGATGCGGTGAGCGATGCCGATCTGGTGCTGCTGGCGGTTCCGGTGGGTGCCGTCGGATCGGTGGTCGCCGCGCTGATGCCGGCCCTTGCATCCGGTGCGGTGGTGACCGATGTCGGAAGCACCAAGGGTTCGGTGATCGAATCGGTGATTGCCGTCTGCGGGGAGTGGCCGCAGTGGTTCGTGCCGGGACACCCGATCGCCGGCGGCGAACGCTTCGGCGTTGCGGCGTCCCGGGCCGACCTGTTTCGCGGACGCCGCGTCATCCTGACGCCGGGGCCGGCGGTTGAATCCGCGATTGAACGCGTGCGATCCGCCTGGCAATCCTGCGGCGCCACCGTCGTGGAGATGGAACCGCAGCATCACGACGAGGTTCTGGCCGCGACCAGTCATCTGCCGCATGTGCTGGCCTATGCCTTGGTGGACTGTCTCGCCGGCATGGAGAGCGAACGCGAGATCTTCGCCTACGCCGCCGGCGGCTTTCGCGATTTCACGCGTATTGCTTCCAGCAGCCCGCGCATGTGGCATGACATCGTGCGCGCCAATCGTGCGGCGCTGCTGCCGGTCATCGACGAATTCAGCCGCGTGCTCACGGGCCTGCGCGATGCGATCGAACGTGATGATGGCGAGGCTGTGTTGGCGCAATTCCAGCATGCTCGATCGGCACGCGAGCAGTATCTTGAAACCGTAGAAAAATCATTTAAGAATCAATGAATAAAAAGACAGTCTTCAAGTTGAGTGCGGGTGGTCGGCTGCAAGGCCGTCTGCGCGTGCCGGGAGACAAGTCGATTTCCCATCGTTCGGTGATGTTCGCCTCGCTGGCCGAAGGGCGTTCGCGAATCAGCGGCTTTCTCAATGGGGAGGACTGCCTCAGCACGATGAAGGCGTTTCGGGCGATGGGTGCCGAGGTGCAGATCGATGCGCCGGACCGCCTCCGTATTGGCGGCGTCGGCCTGCATGGACTGAAGGCGCCGACGCAGGCGCTGGATCTCGGCAATTCCGGCA
Organism: Gammaproteobacteria bacterium; assembly: GCA_022599775.1. GTDB lineage: Bacteria > Pseudomonadota > Gammaproteobacteria > Nevskiales > Nevskiaceae > Banduia. The sequence continues at coordinate 23,490 of JAHZLQ010000048.1, read as the reverse complement.
CCTCGATGCGCTTGATGGCCGGTCTGATGAGCGGCCAGCGTTTCAGCTCGGTCCTGAGCGGCGATGCCTCGCTGTCGCGGCGGCCGATGCGTCGCGTGGTCGACCCTTTGCGTCGCATGGGCGCGCAGATCGAAACCACCGAAAACGGCACCGCGCCACTGAGCATCGGACCCGCCGATCATCTGCACGGCATTCGCTACGAGTCACCGGTGTCCAGCGCGCAGGTCAAGTCCTGCCTGCTCTTGGCCGGTCTGTATGCCGAGGGCGAAACCCTGGTGCTGGAGCCGGCGCCGTCGCGCGACCACAGCGAGCGCATGTTGCGGGCCTTTGGCGTGGAGGTGCTGGCGCAGGCGGGCCAAGCCAGCCTGCGTGGCGGACAAGCCTTGCAGGCCTGCGATATCGAGGTGCCGGCGGATATTTCTTCGGCGGCGTTCTTTATGGTGGCGGCGGCGATCGTGCCGGGATCGGAGCTGATTCTCACCGATGTCGGCATCAATCCGACACGCACCGGCGTCATCGAGATTCTGCGCCGCATGGGTGCCGACATCGAAGTGCTGGAGCCCCGGGAGTTCGGTTCCGAGCCAGTGGCGGATCTGCGCGTGCGTGGCGTGGGTCTGAGCGGCATCGAGATCGGCTCGGAGCTGGTGGCCTCCGCGATCGACGAGTTTCCGGCGCTGTTCATCGCGGCGGCCTGCGCCGACGGCGAAACCGTCATCACCGGTGCCGAAGAACTGCGGGTCAAGGAATCCGATCGCATCCAGGCGATGGTGGATGGTCTGCGTATTCTGGGTGTCGACGCCGAGGCGCGCGCGGACGGCGCGTGCATCGCCGGTGTCGGCGCTGAAGGACAACTGGGCGGCGGACGCATCGATTCGCTGGGCGATCATCGCGTGGCGATGTCATTCGCCGTGGCGGCGCTGAGGGCGAACTCGCCAATCGTGATCGACGACTGCGCCAATGTGGACACCTCGTTTCCGGGCTTCGCCGAATTGGCTGCCGGCGCCGGGCTCCCAATCACCGTGGATCACGGCCATGACTGAACCCTCCGTCCCGATGGTGACGATCGACGGCCCGTCCGGAGTCGGCAAGGGCACCGTGGCGCGCGCGCTGTCACGGCGTTTGCACTGGCATTTGCTCGACAGCGGTGCGCTTTACCGGATTCTGGCGTTGGCGGCGCAGCGTGACGGTATTCCGCTGGATGACAGCGCGCGCGTGGCGGCGCTGGCACCGCGTCTGGACATCGTGTTTTCGGCAGCGGCCGATGCCGAGGCGATTCTTGTGGACGGCGTCGATGTCACCGCCCAGGTGCGTCTGGAAACCACCGGCGGGCTCGCTTCGCAGATCGCCGCGGTGCCGCAGATTCGTGCCGCATTGTTGCAACGCCAGCGTGATTTCATGCAGCCGCCGGGGCTGGTCGCGGACGGGCGCGACATGGGCACGATCGTTTTTCCGGATGCGCCGCTCAAGATTTTTCTCGATGCGAGCGCCGAAGAACGGGCGCGCCGGCGTTTTCGTCAGTTGAGGGACGCCGGAAAGCCGGCTAAACTCGACGGTCTTTGCGCGGAGATACGTGCGCGTGACTTGCGGGATCGCCAACGGGCCACAGCGCCGTTGCGGGCTGCGGACGATGCGGTGGTGATCGACACCACCCATATTTCCGCAGATTCGGTGTTCGCGCAAGTCGTCGATTTGTTGGCCGCCCGAGGCTTGGGCGGGTAGGGCCGGAATCCGCAAGGACGCGGGACCGGATTTTTTCAATCAACCTGGACCTGTTGAATTCAGGACGAATTCGCAGACAAGTGAGTAAACCTTAAATGAGCGAAAGTTTCGCCGAACTATTTGAAGCAAGCCTTGCCGCCGGTCAATCGATGCAGCCGGGGTCACTCGTAAAGGCTGTGGTGCTGGAGGTCAAGACCGACGTCGTCATCGTCGACGCAGGTCTGAAGTCCGAAGGTGTCATCCCCATAGACGAGTTCAAGTCCGAAGACGGTGAAATCACCGTTGCGGCTGGAGACGAAGTCGAGGTCGCGCTGGAAACCGTCGAAGACGGTTTCGGCGAAACCAAGTTCTCCAAGGAAAAAGCCGAGCGTATCCGCACCTGGGACCGCCTCACCAAGGCGTTCGAGGATTCGGAGATCGTGATCGGCACCATGACCGGCAAGGTCAAGGGCGGCTACACCGTCGATATCGGCGCCGTGCGCGCGTTCCTTCCGGGCTCGCTGGTCGATGTCCGTCCGGTTCGCGATACCGCCTATCTCGAAGGCAAGCCCCTCGAATTCAAGATCATCAAGCTCGACAAGCTGCGCAACAACGTCGTTGTTTCGCGTCGCGAAGTGCTTGAGGCCGAATACAGCGCCGAGCGTGACTCGCTGCTGGCGACGCTGCAGGAAGGCGTGGTGCTCAAGGGTGTGGTCAAGAACCTCGTCGAATACGGCGCCTTTGTCGACCTCGGCGGCATCGACGGTCTGCTCCACATCACCGACATGTCGTGGAAGCGCGTCAAGGATCCGTCGGAAGTGGTCACGGTCGGTGAAGAGATCGAAGTCAAGGTGCTCAAGTACGACCGCGAGCGTCGCCGCGTGAGCCTCGGCCTCAAGCAGCTGGGCGAGGATCCCTGGGTCGACATCGCCCGTCGCTATCCCGAGAAGACACGCCTGTTCGGCAAGGTCACCAACATCACCGACTACGGCTCCTTCGTGGAAATCGAAGCCGGTGTTGAAGGCCTGGTTCACGTCTCCGAGATGGACTGGACCAACAAGAACGTCAACCCGAACAAGGTCGTGACGATCGGCGACGAGGTCGAGGTCATGATTCTCGACATCGACGAAGAGCGCCGCCGTATCTCCCTGGGCATGAAGCAGTGCGTGCCGAATCCCTGGGAAGAGTTCGCGCAGAACCACCAGAAGGGCGACCGCGTTTTCGGCACGATCAAGTCGATCACCGATTTCGGCGTGTTCATCGGTCTGGATGGCGGCATCGACGGTCTGGTTCACCTGTCCGATCTTTCGTGGAACGAGGCCGGCGAAGACGCCGTGCGCAAGTACACCAAGGGCCAGGACGTGGAAGCCACGGTGCTGGCGATCGACGCCGAGCGTGAGCGCATCTCTCTGGGCGTCAAGCAGATGCAGTCCGATCCGCTGGCGCAGTTCATGGCCGAAAACACCCGTGGCGACAAGGTCATGGGCAAGGTCAAGGAAGTCGACGCGCGCGGTGCCGTGATCATTCTCGCCGAAGGCGTCGAGGGCTACATCAAGGCCAACGACCTGGCGCGCGAGCGTGTCGACGACGCCACCACGATCCTCAGCGTCGGTGATGATCTGGAAGCCTCGTTCATCGGAATCGATCGCAAGAGCCGCATCGTGCAGCTTTCGGTCCGCGTGAAGGAGATTCAGGACGAGGAAGAAACGGTGGCGGAATACAGCCGCAATGCCACGACCGGCAAGACCAGTCTCGGCGACCTGCTCAAGGAAAAGATGGGCGGAGACTCGAACTAAGCTGTCTATCCCTTCAAAAACAAAGGGAAAAATCAAGGGCCGCGCTTGCGCGGCCCTTTTTTTTTGACTATCGTTGACTCGATATCGCTCCCGAATCCGTCCCCGAATTCCGAGACGCACCGATGACCAAATCCGAACTGATCGACAAGCTCGCCATCCGCCAGACGCATTTGATGCACAAGGATGTCGAACTGGCCGTCAAGCTGATACTGGATGAGGTCAGTCTCGCTCTGGCCCGTCAGGACCGTGTCGAAATACGTGGATTCGGCAGTTTCTCGCTGCATCACCGTCCGGCGCGTGTCGGCCGCAATCCGAAAACCGGGGACGCCGTTACGATCTCCGCCAAGTTCGTCCCGCATTTCAAACCCGGCAAGGAATTGCGCGAACGCGTCAATCAGCGCGCCGGCACCGAGATTACCGGGTGAGCGGCAAGCGCACAGGCTCGCTCGGCCGGATTCTGCTGATCATCCTGTTTGTGGTGGTGCTCGCGCTGGGCGTTTCGATCGGTTACTTCAACGCGCAGACCGTACAATTCGACTATCTTGCGGGCACGGTTTCGATCGGCCTCATCTGGCTGCTGCTGGGCGTGATGGGCGGTTCCATCCTGCTTAGCCTGATCATCTGCGGGGGGCGCATTTTCGAGCTCAAAAACGAGAACCGCCGCCTGAAGCGCAAGCTCAAGGACAGCGATTCGGAACTGCGTTCGCTGCGGGAACTGCCGATCAAGGAAGGCCCTTGATCCTCAGGTCTTCTGCGCAGACGCGGCATCAAACCGACATTCAGTTCAACATCCATGTTTGAAGGCTTCGGTCTGGTCGTCCTGTTGCTGCCCATCGGGTTCGCGCTGGGCTGGACCGTCGCGCGCCGACATATCCAGCAAGGCGCACCCGGCGCGGCTGTCGATAAGCCCTCCGATTACCTCGCCGGCCTTGATGCCGCAGGTACCGATGACGCCGACGCTTCGATGACCACCCTGATCCAGGCCGTAGAGGTCACGGACCAGACCGCGGACCTGCACCTTACCCTGGGCAGCCTGTTCCGCAGACGTGGCGAGGTGGACCGCGCTCTGAGGTTGCATCAGAACGTTCTGGCGCAGGAAGGGCTGGCTGCTGAATTCGCACACCGCGCGCGTCTGGAGCTGGCTCATGACTATCAGAAGGCCGGCTTGCTCGATCACGCCGAGAAGCTGTTCGGCGCGCTCGTCGACGAAGGCCTGTTCCAGGCCGAATGCCTGACTGCCTTGGTCGGCATCTACGAGCAGGAACACGATTGGGACAAGGCGATCGTCGCCGCGCAACGCCTGCAGGCCGTGCGCGGCGAATCCCTGCGGCCGGTCATTGCGCACTATCACTGCGAACTGGCCGATCTGGCCAAGGCCGATGGCGACTTCAGGCAAGCGGAACGTCTTGCGGAGCAGGCGCTATCCGAATCCAGGGGCAGCGTGCGCGCCAGCCTGGTGCTGGGCGGGGCGCGGGAGGCGCTCGACGATCAGGCCGGCGCGATCGCGGCCTATCAACGTGTCCCGGATCAGGACCTGCGCTTCTTTCGCGAGGTGATGCCGGGCATCGAACGCGCCTATCGCAAGGCCGACGATCTGCGCGGTCTGCGCGGCTACCTCAAGGAAGCGGAAAAGGACTATCCGACCGCCCTGCCGTCCGTGATGCTGGCTAAATTGATGCGCGAAAGCGGTGAGGATGCTGCACAGTTCCTGGCGGACCGCATGTCGCGCACGCCCAGCTGGAGCGGCCTGCATGCCTTGTTGCAGGAAGTCGAAGGTCTGGGTGAACCGGTGCGGGTCCTGCGCTCCGCGATCGAGAATTCGATGAAGGCCGCACCCAGCTACCGTTGCCGCAGTTGCGGGCTGACGCCGCGATTCCTGTTCTGGCAATGCCCCAGTTGCAAGCAATGGGACAGTATCGAACCGTTGCCGGACGATATCCAGAGCATCCCGGGCGCCTCCTGACGCGTCGGCACCACGCTGGCGCCATGGTCGACTAAAGTGGTAGAAGGGTCGCACAACTCCGTTGCGCCGCGATTGTGCTTGCCTGTCGTCGGTACGCTTCGGAAAAAATTGGACGGCCCGGCAGGAGGAGCGAGGACCGTGACCCGAACCGCATTCGTCACCGGGGCCAACGGCTTCGTCGGACTGAACCTGGTGCGCGAGCTGCTGGCGCAGGAGTGGCGCGTTGTCGCAATGTGCCGCCGCAATGCCGATACCCGTGATCTCGATCCCTGGCCGGTGGAGCGTGTCTTCGGTGACGTCACCCAGCTCGACAGTCTGCGTGAGGCCATGCCCAAATCCCCCGACGCGGTGTTTCATGTGGCCGGAAATACCAGCCTGTGGGCGCGCTCCGGCGCCGAACAGTTGAAGGTGAATGTGCGCGGCACCCGCAACGTGGTGCGCGTGGCCCTGGAGCGTCGCGCGCGCCGCTTCGTGCACACGTCCAGCGTCGTCGCCTACGGGGTGCATGGCGGCATTGTCACCGAGCAGACGCCGACCCGCGGCAGCAGTTCCCAAGTGACCTACATCCGCAGCAAGGCCATGGCCGAGCGCGAGGTCAAGCACGGCATTCAGCGCGGCCTGCCGGCCGTCATCATCAATCCGGGGCATGTCATCGGGCCGTATGACCGCTACAACTGGTCGCGCCTGTTCGGCATCGTGCGAGGGCGGCGTTTGCCGGGCGTGCCGGCCGGCGGCGGCAGTTTCTGTCACGCGCCGAATGTGGCGAAGGCGCTGGTGGCCGCCGCGGAGCGCGGCGAGATCGGCGCAAACTACCTGCTGGGCGGCGCCGATACCAGCTACGTCGGCCTGGTGCAGGAAGTCTCACGCATCCTCGGTCGCAAGCCGCGTGTGCTGACCTTGCCGAACCGGCTGCTGCATGCCTATGCGAGCGCCGAGGAATTCATCGCGCCGCTGTTCGGGCGTGAGCCGGAAATCACCCGCGATACGGTGCACCTGATGTCCTGCAACATGTATTGCAGCAGTCGCAAGGCGATGGATGAATTGGGCTATCAGCCCTCACCGCTGGCTTCGATGCTGGAGCACAGTCATCGCTGGCTGCTCGAAAACCGGTTGCTTCGCAGTTGATCGAAATCAGGCTTGCTGCGGACTTCAACGACGGTTGTCGGACGGCCGCCAGTTCTTCGGCAAGGCACTGCGCACTTCGGATCTGAACGCGGCCAGTCGCGCGCGTTCGTTGTCTTCCAGGCCGGCGATACGCAGACCGGCATCGATCTGCTGGATCGCGCCGCGTGCATCACCGCGCTCGAAGCGGTAGCTCGCGTTCTGGAACGCCAGTTCGGAGGTGTTGTTGGTGGCCTCGGCGGCGTCGGCCAGCAATCGGTGCATGTCCGGGCGACCTTCCAGCAGCGGGCCGCGATCCAGCAGGAACTGCCGCGCCTCGTTCGGACGGTCGAGCGTAATCAGTGCTTCGGCGTAGGCGAAGATCGCCGGCGCCGAGCGGGGCTGATGCTCCATCACGTCTTCGAGCGTCGCCAGCGCGCGGTCGCCCTGCTTGGTTTCGAGTTGCAGATGGGCCTCAAGCAAGCGCAGATGCGTGTTCCGCGGCATCTTTTCGAGCGCCGGCTCCAGAACCTGCATCGCCCGCTCGTTCTCGCTGAGTTCTGACAGCGCCAGCGCGGCGCCGTAGCGGGTGGCAACGGTTTCGTCGCCCGCGTCCATCTTCCGCAGATAGAGCTCGCGGGCCTGGCTGGCACGGCTGGCACTGAGCACGGTGGCCCGCGCCTGCATCAGCGGAAATTCGGTGGACTGATGGTAGGACCGCACCGGGTAGTCGCGCGCGCGTGACTCGGCTTCGGCGATACGCGTGGTGTTGACCGGATGGGTGCGCAGGATTTCGGGTACGCCGCTGCCGTAGAGGCGGGATTGCTGTTCGAGCCGCTGAAAGAAGCTTGCCATGCCTTCCGGATCGAAGCCGGCTTCGGCCATCGTGCGGATGCCGACGCGGTCGGCCTCCATTTCGTGGGCGCGGGTGAAGTTCACCTGGTTCTGGTAGCTCAGGGCGCTGCCGGCGCCGAGCGAACCGATGATCAGATCACCATTGCCCGAGGCGGCGCCAGCGATGATGCCGGCCAGCATCGCCGCCATCGTCGCCATGTTGCTGACCTTGGTGCCTTCGATCGTGCGTGCGATATGGCGCTGGGTGACGTGCGCCATTTCGTGGCCCATCACGCCGGCGACCTCGCTTTCGTTGCGTGACGCGATCAGCAGGCCGGCATTGAAACCGATATAGCCGCCCGGCAGCGCGAACGCATTGATGCTGGGGTCCTTCACCACGAAAAACTGGAAGCTTTCGGGCTTGTTGTCGGCATAGGTGGCCAGCGTCCAGCCGATGCCGGACATGTAGTCGGTCAGTTCGGCGTCATCGAGGATGTAACCGGCCGAATAGAGCTGGGCGACGACATCGCGCCCGATCTCGCGCTCTTCGGTGGGCGTCATCGACAGATCGGCAGGCTCGCCCATCTGCGGCAGGTTCAGGTCCGTAGGCACGGCAGCCGTGACGGACTGTGCTGCGAGCAGGCTGATCAGCACGGCAGAAACAAGCTTTTGACGCATGGTTCGGGGAAAGTTGACCTGGATCCAGTGTACGCCTCTTGGACCTTTGCGGCCCCGTTTGGTTGCACAAGCCGGCGGCTTGTTCAGCCGGACCGGGGCCGCAGCGAACCGATCGCCTGACCCATGCGCAGTGCCTCGCCGGCCGCCTTGGTGGGGTCGAGCGACAGCAGTCCGGGTGCGCCCAGCAGAATCACGGTCGAGCCCATGTTGAAGCGTCCCATTTCCTGACCGCGGGTCAGCGCCACGGCCGGGCTCGGGCGATGACGCGAGCCGCCGTCGCGTCGATGCGGTGGTGAAATCTGTCCGGCCCAGACGGTTTCCATGGAGCCGACGAACAGGGCACCGACCAGGATCATCACAAACGGGCCGGCCGGGGTGTCGAACCAGGTGCCGACTCGTTCGTTGCGTGCAAACAGGCCGGGCAGGGTGCGCGCGGTTGCCGGGTTGACGCTGAACAGGCGCCCCGGCACATAGTTCCACTCGTGCAGCAGGCCGTCCATCGGCATGTGGATGCGATGATAGTTGTTCGGCGCCAGATAGATCGTGCAGAAGGTGCCGTTGTCCAGGGCGCGTGCATCGCCGAGCCCGGCCAGCAGATCGTCCACCGTGTAGCTGATGCCCTTGGCCTGCAGGATGCTGCGCTGGCTGATCACCCCGAGCTGGGAGATGCAACCGTCGACCGGCGATACCACGCTCGACGGGTTCGCATCGATGGGGCGCGATTCCGGCAGCAGGGCACGCGTAAAGAAGGCATTGAAGCTTTCGAACGCGGTGGCTTCGCGTATCAGTGCCTCGTCCAGATCGATGCGGTACATGCGCATGAAGATCCGGATGAAGGCGTTCTTGAACGGCTTCCAGCGCCAGCGCGTCAGCGCGCACATCAGACTGGACAGCCAGCGCGTCGGCAATAGCAGTTGAGGCCAAGCCAGCAGGCGGTCGCTCAGGGACGCGGATTGCAGATCCTGTTGCATGGCAACCTCAGGCGGACATCATCTTGGCGAGATCCGCGGCCATGGCCTGCGGGTTTCTCGGGACGACGAAATAGGCGCGGGTGCGCGCCTGCGGGTCGATCACCACGATCGCAGCGGTATGGTCCATCGTGTAGCTGTCCTCGCTCGCACCGGGGGATTTTGCGTAGTACAGCCCGAGACCGGAACACAGCCGGTCGAGCTGCGCCTTGGGGCCGGTTGCGCCCACAAATTCGGGATCGAAGTAGCCCACGTATTCGGCCAGGGCCGCCGGTTGATCGCGTTCCGGATCGACCGACAGAAATACGGTCTGAAACGAATCGCCGGGACTGGACTGCGCCAGACGATCCTTGACCTGGTCGAGCATCGCCAGGGTGTTCGGGCAGACGTCGGCGCAGTGCGTGAAACCGGCGAACAACAACGTCCATTGGCCAAGCAGGCGGTCACGCGTGAAGGCGGCGCCTGCATCGTCGATCAGTTCGAATTCGGGCACCGCGCGCGGTGTGTCCAGCATCGTCGCGACTTGCAAGTCCTGCGTGTCCTGGCTCGAGGCCAGCACGAATATCCACGCACCGACAAACACGGCGACAAAGCCGGCCAGTACAAAGACACTGCGAGCATTCATCGATCACAGGACTCCGGAGAGGCGCGCGTTGCGGTCGCCTCACAATGGGGATATCGGGAAATTGCTAGACTAGCAGACTGCCTCCGTGCCCCCGGTTTTCAACCCTATCTGAGCCTATGAATGCGTCCGGCGATACCGACGCTCTGCTGAGCATCAAGGATTTCGTGCGCTGGGGCGCGAGCGAATTCGCGCGTTGCGGACTGGTCTTCGGCCACGGTACCGACAATCCCCTGGACGAGTCGCTGCAACTGGTCCTGCACGCCCTGCATCTTCGTCATGACCTGCCGCCAGCCTACGCGGATGCCCGCCTTACCGGCAGCGAACGTACTGCTGTCCTCGATCTGCTGGATCGGCGTATCGAAACGCGTCAGCCAGCGCCCTACCTGATCGGCGAGGCGCTGTTCTGCGGCCTGCCGTTCTTCGTCGACGAACGCGTGCTGATTCCGCGTTCACCGATCGCCGAGTTGATCGAAGCCGGGTTCGAGCCCTGGATCAGCGTTCCGCCGGCGCGTGTGCTCGACCTGTGTACGGGCAGCGCCTGCATCGCCATCGCCGCGGCGTTCGCCTTGCCGCAGGCACAGGTCGACGCCGCTGACATCGACGCCGGCGCGCTCAAGGTAGCGCGCAGCAATATCCGCCGCCACGGTATGGACGGCCGGGTGCGCGCGGTGAAGTCCGACCTGTTCGACAAGCTCGGTCGGCGACGTTACGACTTGATCGTGAGCAATCCGCCCTACGTGCCCACGGCCGAATGGCAGGCGCTGGCACGGGAATATCAACACGAACCGCGCCTCGCGCTGGATGCCGGCGACGATGGCATGGAACTGGTCGAGCGCATTCTCACCGACAGCCCGCGCCACTTGAGCGAAGGTGGCACGCTGATTTGCGAAATCGGCGGTTCGCGGGCCGAATTCGAAGCGCGCTTCGTGGATCTGCCGGCGTACTGGCCGGAGTTCGAGCGTGGTGGTGATGGCGTGTTCGTGATCGGGCGCGAGGAACTCGCCGACTGGCTGGAGCGCCGCTGAGCGCCGCACTGCAATCTGGGAACTACGATGTCCGGTAACACCTTTGGCAAGCTGTTCTGCGTCACCAGTTTCGGGGAATCGCACGGCCCGGCGATCGGTTGTGTCGTGGATGGCTGCCCGCCGGGGCTGGAGCTGTCCGAGGCCGACATCCAACCCGAACTGGATCGCCGCAAACCCGGCACCTCCAAGTACGTGACCCAGCGCAAGGAATCCGACACCGTGCGGATACTGTCGGGCGTGTTCGAAGGGCGCAGCACCGGCACGCCGATCACGCTGCTGATCGAAAACACCGATCAGCGCAGCTACGACTACGACAGGATCAAGCAGACCTTCCGGCCCAATCACGCCGACTACGCCTACATGCAGAAGTACGGTCTGCGTGACCATCGGGGCGGCGGGCGCTCGTCCGCGCGCGAGACCGCGGTGCGGGTTGCCGCCGGCGCGGTCGCACGCAAATACCTGCGCGACCGCGTCGGCATCGAAATCCGCGCCTGCGTCACGCAAATCGGGCCGCTGCGGCTAGACACTGTGGATTGGGCAGCGGTCAACAGCAATCCGTTCTTCGTGGCCGATCCTTCGCGCGTCGCGGAACTTGAAGCGCTGATCGATCGCATGCGCAGCGAAGGCGATTCCGTCGGTGCCTGCGTCGAGGTTCAGGCCAGGGGCTTGCCGCCGGGTTTGGGTGAACCGGTATTCGATCGCCTGGATGCGGACATCGCGCACGCGCTGATGAGCATCAACGCGGTCAAGGGTGTCGAGATCGGAGACGGCATGGCGGTGGCCGGCATGCGCGGCACCGAGCATCGTGACGAAATGACGCCGCAAGGCTTTGCCTCCAACCATTCCGGCGGCACCGCCGGCGGCATCAGCACCGGCCAGGATCTGGTGTGTCGTGTGGCGATCAAACCCACCTCCAGCATCACCACGCCGGGCCGTTCGATCGATCAGGACGGGCAGGCGGTGGACATGCGCACCACCGGCCGCCACGACCCCTGTGTCGGCATCCGCGCGGTGCCGATCGTCGAGGCGATGCTCGCTCTGGTGTTGATCGATCACCTCATGCGCCACCGTGCGCAGTGTGGCGAGGTGGAATCGACCGTACCGCGCATCCCGGGCTCGATCGAATAGAGCGTCCGCGAGCGTCGTATGGCGCCGTGTTTACCAAACACTGAGCCGCCAATGGAGCGCGCGCGACTCTGACGGGATTCGTTCGCGCAGGTCTTTGGTTGCGACGCAACATACGCTACAGTACGGTCTCAAAATTCAGGGGGTCGTGCGCTTCGCCACGGCTTTCCGCCCACTTTTCATTTGAGATCTGGAGAGCCACATGGCCAATTACAGTGCGCCGCTGCGCGACATGCAGTTCGTGCTTCATGAGTTACTGGGCGTCGAAGAAATCCTCAAGTCCATGCCGCCGCATGCGGATATGGACGGCGACACGATCAATGCGATCCTCGAAGAAGGCGGCAAGTTCTGCACCGACGTGCTGCTGCCGCTGAATCAGGTCGGCGATCAGGAAGGCTGCACCTATGAGGGTGACGGCGTGGTCAAGACGCCGACCGGTTTCAAGGAAGCCTACGCCCAGTACGTCGAGGCGGGCTGGCCGGCGCTGGCCTGCGATCCGGAATACGGTGGCCAGGGCCTGCCGATCGTGGTCAACAACGCCTTCTACGAAATGCTCAATTCGAGCAATCAGGCCTGGACCATGTATCCCGGCCTGTCGCATGGCGCCTACGAATGCCTGCACGAGCACGGCACGCCGGAACAGAAGAAAACCTATCTGGCCAAGCTGGTTTCGGGCGAATGGACCGGCACCATGTGTCTCACCGAACCGCATTGCGGCACCGACCTGGGCATGCTGCGCAGCAAGGCCGAGCCCAATGGCGACGGCAGCTACGCGATCTCGGGCACCAAGATCTTCATCTCCTCGGGCGAGCACGACATGGCGGAGAACATCGTCCATCTGGTGCTGGCGCGCCTTCCGGGCGCGCCGGCCGGCACCAAGGGCATCTCGCTGTTCATCGTGCCCAAGTTCCTGCCGACCGAAGCCGGTGAGCCGGGCGAGCGCAACAGCGTCAAATGTGGTTCGCTCGAACACAAGATGGGCATACACGGCAACGCCACCTGCGTGATCAATCTCGACGGCGCCAGGGGCTGGCTGGTGGGCCAGGAGAACCGCGGCCTGCAGGCGATGTTCGTGATGATGAACGCCGCCCGCCTGGGTGTCGGAATGCAGTCCCTGGGTCTGGCCGAGATCGCCTGCCAGAACTCGATCAGCTACGCCAAAGACCGCCTGCAGATGCGCGCGCTGTCCGGGCCCAAGGCGCCGGATAAGGCCGCCGACCCGATCATCGTGCATCCCGATGTGCGCCGCATGCTGCTGACGCAGAAGGCCTATACCGAAGGCGCGCGCGCGTTCAGCTATTGGATCGCGCTGGAAATCGACAAGGAGCTGTCGCATCCCGACGAGGCCGTACGCAAGGACGCCGCCGACATGGTTGCCCTGCTGACGCCGATCATCAAGGCCTTCATCACCGACAACACCTTCGAGAGCACCAATCTCGGCATGCAGGTGTTCGGCGGGCACGGCTTCATCGCCGAATGGGGCATGGAGCAGTTCGTGCGCGATGCCCGCATCAACATGATCTACGAAGGCACCAACACGATTCAGTCGCTGGACCTGCTGGGCCGCAAGGTGCTGACGGACATGGGTGCCAAGCTGATGAAGTTCGGCAAGCTGATCCAGGCCTTCGCCGCGGAAAACCGGGACAAGCCGGAAATGGCCGAATTCCTCGCGCCGCTCGCGGATATCGGTGACAAGGTCACCAAGCTCACCGGCGAGATCGGCCAGAAGGCGATGAAGAATCCCGAGGAAGTCGGAGCGGCGGCCGTGCCCTACCTGCGCGTGGTTGGTCACATGGTCTATTCGTACTTCTGGGCGCGTATGGCCCGTATTGCCCTGGACCACCAGGACGGTGCGGACGCTGGCTTCTACAAGGCCAAGCTGGCAACGGCGCGCTTTTACTTCGCCAAGCTGTTGCCGGAAACGGCCTATCAGATCCGCGCGGCACGCGCCGGTGCCGATTCACTGATGGCGCTGGATGCCGAGCTGTTCTGATCGGTTCAGGCGCCAAGCCTAACGCACGAGGCCGGGCATCATGCCCGGCCTTTTCGTTGACTGTGTCTTGTGCGCACGGCAGTAACGGCAATCGCCGATTTCTCCGTGATTCCGGGGCCCGCTTCGCGGAGACCCGGAATCCATGGCGGTTTGCCGGGCGCTGCATGGATTGCGGTTCGGGCTTGCGGTCCGTCCGGAACGACTGCAGCTTTGGCGGGCGTCGATGCCGCCAACGGCCATGCCACAAGCGGCACCGACGCAGAATGAATCGCCTGCGGCATGGCTGTTTCCCTCACCCGCCCGCAGTCGCGAGCGGTCCCTTCTCGCGCAAGCGGGCGAGGGTAGGTCGGCATCACGCCGAGCGTGATTCACGTTAACGTGGTTGTCCGAGACCTCATGAATCCAATCAACGCCCGAACGGTTCGCTTCTGGGCCTGGATGGACTCGGCCGTGACCGTCACTTTGGCGCTGCCGCCGCTGGCCGAGCGCTTCGTCGCACTGCTCTACACCGTCAACGGCTGGATGGGCGGCGTGTCCGAAGCCCCGACGTTCGAGCCGATCCATCTGCTGTTCGTCTGCCTGCTCGGGGCGCTGGTCTCGGTGTGGGTGATCGCGCGCCTGCTCAGACCGCTGCCGCTGTTCGGCTTGATCGACGGCTGGGGTCGGGCCTGGGTCGCCGCGATACTGCTGTGGTTCGTATGCGCACGTGATGCGCCGCCGGTCATTTTGTTCTTCGTGTTCACCGAAGGAGCGGGCGCCGTTGCGCAATTGTGGGCTGGATACCGGTTGGCACGGGGCGCGCCCGAATCCGCCGAATAGCTTCGGCCCGAAGCGGATGGGTGGGAATTCGCCCCATATTCGGTAGGCGAAATTAGGTGTTTAGTCGTTTACAGACTGTGGGGGCCGCTTCTGTCATGCTCCGTTGGCGGTCACGAGCGCGTCGTTGGCGTCGAACCGCATTCAAGGAAGACACTTCGGGGATGCCAGGCAATGTCACCATTGCCTGAGGAAAGGCGAGGCGCAGACCGCTCGCTGGACAGCGTCTCCGGTCCAGCTGCCGCCAGACCAATATAGCCGACCGAATGAACGACACGAACGGCGTCATCGCTGAAGTGGAAGACCGGTGGTATCGCGAGATCGTCGAAGCCGCGCCGGATGCCACGGTGATGATCGACAGCAACGGTCTGATCGTGCTGGTCAACCGCCAGACCGAAACGCTGTTTGGCTATCTACGGTCGGAGCTGTTGGGGCAGCCGGTGGAAATACTGGTGCCGGAACGCTACCGGCGTACGCACCATATCCATCGTGACGGCTATTTCGGCGAGCCGAATATGCGCGAGATGGGCGCCGGTCTGGAACTCTCCGGCGTGCGCAAGGACGGCACCGAGTTCCCGGTCGAAATCAGTCTCAGCCCCGTGCGAACCGACCGCGGCGTGTTCGCCACCGCAGCCATCCGCGACGCGACGGCCCGCCGCGCTTCCGAAAATCAGATCAAGAATGTGCTGGAAACGGCGCCGGACGCGATGGTTATCATCAGTCGTACCGGCAACATCATGTTGGTCAATGCGCAGACCGAACGCATGTTCGGCTACACGCGCGAGTCGCTGATCGGCCGCCCCATCGAAGTTCTGGTGCCGGAACGCCTGCGCACTCAGCACATCGGTCATCGCACCGGTTATTTCGTCGATCCCAAGGTGCGCGGCATGGGCGCCGGCCTGGAGCTGTCCGGCCGGCGCAAGGATGGCAGCGAGTTCCCGATCGAGATCAGCCTGTCACCGCTGGAAACGGACGAAGGCACGCTGGCGACGGCGGCGGTGCGGGATATCACCGACCGCAAGAAGTCGCAGGAGCAGATGCGCAATCTGCTGGAAACGGCGCCGGACGCGATGATCATCATCGACCAGCGCGGGATGATCAAACTGGTCAATGCGCAGACCGAGCGCCTGTTCGGATTCGATCGCGATGCCTTGGTCAACCAGCCGGTGGAAATCCTGGTGCCGGTGCGCCTGCGCGACAAGCACGTCGGTCATCGCACCGGCTATTTCCATGATCCGAAGATTCGGGAGATGGGCGCCGGGCTGGAGCTCTGGGGTCTGCGCGCCGATGGCACCGAGTTCCCGATCGAGATCAGCCTGTCGCCGCTGGACACCGAAGAGGGCCGCCTGGCCACGGCGGCGGTGCGCGACATCACCGATCGCAAGAGGACCCAGGAGCAGATTCGCAATCTGCTGGAAACGGCGCCGGACGCCATGGTCATCATCGATCAGGCCGGCGTCATCACCCTGATCAACCGCCAGACCGAACGCCTGTTCGGGTACTCACGCGAACAGCTCGTCGGGCAACCCGTCGAAATTCTGGTCCCGCAAAGACTGCGCGAAAAGCATCTGGGCCATCGCAGGGGTTATTTCCTCGATCCCAAGGTGCGTGAAATGGGCGCGGGCCTGACCCTCACCGGTCAGCGTCGCGACGGCAGCGAATTTCCGATCGAGATCAGCCTGAGCCCGCTGGTGACCGAGGACGGACGTTTCGCCACCGCGGCGGTGCGCGACATCACCGAGCGCATGCTGACCCAGGACGCCTCGCTGCGGCTCGCGGCCATCGTCGAGTCGTCCAACGACGCGATTCTCGGCAAGACCCTGGACGGCACCATCACCAGCTGGAACAAGGCTGCCGAAGATCTTTACGGCTACACACGCCTCGAGATTGTCGGCAAGTCCATCCGTGACCTGGTTCCGGAGGCCAAACTGGCGGAGCTGGACGCGATCATGGCCGGCATCTGCAACGGCGCGGTCGTCGCGCAGCTGGAAACCAACCGCATCAACAAGCGCGGCCAACTACTGGATGTGTCGCTGACGATCTCGCCGATTCACAACGCCGATGGCGTGGTGGTCGGTGCGTCCACGATTGCCCGCGATGTCGGCATGATCAAGAAGGCGCAGCTCAAGTTCGAAGCGCTGCTGGAAACGGCGCCGGACGCAATGGTCATCATCGATCAGAACGGTCTGATCACCCTGGTCAACCGCCAGACCGAACGTTTGTTCGGCTACAGATCTTCGGGCCTGATCGGCAAGCCTGTCGAAATCCTCGTGCCGGAACGTTTGCGCCACAAGCATCTGGGTCACCGCACCGGTTATTTCGTCGACCCCAAGGTCCGCGAAATGGGCGCGGGGCTCGAACTTTGGGGACGCCGCGCCGACGGCACCGAGTTTCCGATCGAAATCAGTCTGTCGCCGCTGGATACCGAGGAAGGCAACTTCGCCACTGCCGCGGTGCGTGACATCACCGAGCGGCGCAAGGCCGCGGAGCAGTTCAAGAACCTTCTGGAAACGGCGCCGGATGCGATGATCATCATCGAGCGCAGCGGCGCGATCAGCCTGGTCAATCAGCAGGCCGAGCATCTGTTCGGCTACACCCGTGACGAGATGATCGGGCAGTCAGTGGAAATGCTGGTGCCGGAACAGTTGCGCGGCCGCCATGTCGGTCATCGCGACGGCTATTTCCGCGACCCCAAGGTGCGCGGCATGGGCGCTGGCCTGGAGCTGTCCGGCCGGCGCAAGAACGGCACCGAGTTTCCGATCGAGATCAGTCTGTCGCCACTGGAGCCGGAAGACGGGCGCTTTGCCACGGCTGCCGTGCGCGACATCACCGATCGCAAGAAGGCCCAGGAGCAGATCAGCAACCTGCTGGAAACCGCGCCCGACGCAATGGTCATCATCAATCAGGGCGGTGTGATCACCCTGGTCAACCGCCAGACCGAGCGCCTGTTCGGCTACGAACGCGGCGCCATGATCGGTCAGCGTGTCGAAATCCTGGTGCCGGAGCGCTTGCGCGACGTGCATGTCGGTCACCGTCGCGGCTATTTCGGTGACCCCAAGGTTCGCGAGATGGGTGCCGGCCTCGAACTGTGGGGGCGCCGCGCCGACGGCAGCGAATTTCCGATCGAAATCAGCCTGTCGCCGCTGGAGACTCCCGATGGGCACTTCGCCACAGCGGCGGTGCGCGACATCACCGAACGCAAGACCGCCCAGGTCAAGCTCACCGACTACGCGCGCAACCTGGAGGCCAGCAACCGCGAACTCGAAGAGTTCGCCTATGTCGCCTCGCACGACTTGCAGGCGCCGCTGCGCAACATCATCAGTTTTTCGGAACTGCTGCGCGAGGAGTGTGTAGGCAAGATCGGCGAGGAGGCCGACCAGTATTTCGAATTCATCGAAGAAGGCGCAATGCGATTACAGGGCTTGATCAAGGATATTCTCGAGGTCTCCCGACTCAATCGCATCAAGCGCAGTTTCGCGACGGTGGACACCAATGAGTGTCTCGAAGGCTGCCGCACGCAGCTACGCTCGTTGTTGCAGGATACCGGTGCCACCATCGAACTCGGGGTGTTGCCGGACGTCAAGGGTGACGCGCTGCGTCTGTCGCAACTGTTCCAGAATCTGCTGAGCAACGCCGTCAAGTTTCAGCGGGACGGCGTGCCTCCGGTGGTGCGCATCCACGCCCGCCGCCTCGGCGAGTTCTGGGAATTCTCGGTGGCCGACAATGGCATCGGTATCGACCCGGAGCAAAGCCTGCAGGTCTTCGAGATCTTCCGTCGCCTGCACACCGCCGAGGAATATCCGGGTTCCGGCATCGGCCTGTCGATCTGCAAGAAGATCGTCGAATCGCACGGCGGGCGCATCTGGGTCGAGTCCGAACCCGGCAAGGGAGCCACTTTCAAATTCACGCTGCCCGATGTGAGCACGACGCTGCCGCCGGAGCATGACTATGTGTGATGTCTTGATTGCCGAAGACGATGCCGCCGCCCTGCATCTGACGCTCAAGGCGCTCAAGATGGTGGATGGCCGGATACGGACCCATGTGGCGCGCGATGGCGCCCAGGCGCTGGCATTCATTCGACGGCAGCCGCCGTTCTGCGATGCGCCACGCCCGCAGTTGATCGTGCTGGACTGGAACCTGCCCAAGGTGCACGGCCGCGAAGTTCCGGTGGCGGTGCGCTCCAGCGCAGCCACACGTGATATTCCGATCGTGGTGGTGACCACCTCCGATGCCGAGAAGGATCGCGAGGAGGCGGCACACCTCGGGGTCAATGAATACTTCGTCAAGGCTCCGCATTTTCGCGACTTTGTCGATTCGATGCGCCGGATTACCGAGCGCTACATCGACGGCGATGCGGATTCATGAGCCGCAAAGACGACAATCCGGCACACGCCGCGCAGCAGGCGCTTCAGCAGTTCCTGTACACCGTTTCTCACGATCTTAGCGAGCCGATTCGCCAGGTCGTCTCCTTTGGCGAGATCCTGAAGGAAGAGGAATTCTCGCGGCTCAGCGACGATGGCCGCCTCTATCTGGACGCGGTCATTGCGGCCGGCAGCCGGATGCAGGACATGCTTGGCGGCCTGCTGCAAATCAGTCGAGTGGCGTCTCGCGGCCAGCAGTTCACGCTCTGTGATCTCGGCGAGTTGATTGCTCTTGAACTGGAGGCGCTGGAATCACAGATCGAAGCCACTGGCGCCAGGCTCGAATGCGGGCATCTTCCCACTGTGGAAGGTGACGCGGCGCAACTGCGTGTCGTTCTGCATCAACTGCTGGACAACGCGTTCAAGTTCGCGCGGCCCGGAGTGCCGCCGGTGATTCGTATCCATGCAGCGGACGATGCCGAGCCGGGCTGGATGCGGCTGCTGGTGCAGGACAACGGCATTGGTTTCGACATGCTTTATGCCGAGAAGATATTCGAAGTCTTTCAGCGACTGGATCCGCAAAGTGACCGTTCCGGTGTTGGGATCGGGCTGAGCTTGTGCCGCAGCATTTGCGATCGTCACGGCGGCCGGATTTCTGCATTAACATCCAGCCAGCAGGGCACGAGCATTTGTATCGAGCTTCCGCTCGTGCAGGGCGGCGGCGTCGCACCACCCCGGAACTGATGGGAACGATAGCCTCATGATGCTTCCAGACCTGTTCAATGCGCGTGTGCTTCTGGCAGAAGACAGTGATGAGGACGCCTTGCTGTTCAGGAAGTATTGCCAGCAACTGCCACATCTGAACTGGACCGTCGACCGCGCCGCCGATTTCAACTCGTGCTGTGCCGCCATGCTGGAGCGCAAGCATGACTTGTACTTTTTCGACTACGACCTCGGTCCGCACAACTGCATCGATCTGATTCACGAGTACCACAAGCTCGGCTACTCGGCACCGATCATTGTGGTGACGGGCCATGACGACGATCGCATCGGCGAGGCGACATTGCTCGCGGGCGCCACCGACTTCCTGTCCAAGCACGGCCTGACACCCGCAGTGATCCAGCGCACCGCACACTACGCAAACATTCGTCGCAATGCCGAAGCCCTGCTGCACAAACGCGCCAACGAAGATGCGCTGACGGGCGCTTTCAGCCGCGATCACTTCATCGCCCTGGCGCAGGTGGAATTGTCGCGAGCCCGGCATTTTTCCCAGCCGCTGTCGCTGATCATGCTCGATATCGACCACTTCAAGGCCGTCAATGATGAACAAGGTCACGTTCGTGGCGACCAGATCATTCGTATGGTGGTGGCGCGCTGTCAGAATGCACTGCGAGGAGTGGACCTGCTCGGCCGTTACGGCGGCGACGAATTCATGATTCTGCTGCCACAGACCGATCTGGCGGGTGCGGCTGTTCTTGCGGAGCGGGTTCGACTCGCCGTCGCCGCCGCGCCCTCGGGTGAAGACCCGGAGTCGGCGGTCACCGTGAGCATGGGGGTCGCCAGTGTATTGCCGCGCACGGGTTCCGACATTGCCAGTCTGATCGAATCCGCCGACGACGCCTTGTACCGTGCCAAGCAGCGCGGGCGAAATCGGGTGGAACTCGCCCAATTGACTGTGCTTGTGCCATAAAGTGATACCAGTCGCAGAACACACAACAAATGGCTGATTGACTCAAGCGTCGCTCGGAAGAGGCCCGCGGCACGATGATCCAAGTTGCACCACAGCTCGAAGCGGAAGCGACCACGGTCAGGGTTCTGCTGGTGGAGGACAGCCAGGCCGACGTCCTGCTGATGAAGCGTTACCTGCAACGCGTGTCTCCGGTTCGATACCAGGTCACGGTTGCGCGCACGCGCGAGACCGCCGTCACCGCGCTGCGTCAGCCCTTCGATGTATGCATCATGGATTTTTACCTCGGCGGATTTACCGGTCTGGAACTGCTGCAAGGCTTCGATGCCGAGGAATTGTCCGGCCCCGTTATCCTGATCACCGGGGTTCCTGATGAGCGTATCGACCAACAGGCGCTGGACCGCGGCGTCGCCGATTTCCTGTCCAAGGCTGAAGCGGTAACACCGCTGCTCGACCGCAGCATCCGCTATGCGTGCCGCCAGTTCGAGCAGCAGCGTCGGCTACGCCATTTGGTGGAGCACGATCCACTCACCGGCTTGTTGAATCGCGAATCGTTCACGCAACGACTGATCCGGCTGCGGCATGCCGATGCCCAGCAGCCGCAGGGGCTGTACCTGCTCTGCGTGGGCGTCGATGGTCTCAACACCGTCAACGACAACTGGGGGCATGGCGTCGGCGATCGAGCCCTGGTCCACGTATCCAGCCGCCTGGGACACGCGGTCGGCGAATCCGCGCCGATCGGCCGCGTCGGCGGGGATGCCATGGTGGTGGCGGTGACAGGGATGGATGAGTCCTCCGTCGAATCACTCGCCCAGCGGATTCTGGCCGCCATGCGTGAGCCCTTGAGTGTCGGCGCCGAACAGATCGTGACCACGGTCTCGATCGGGATCGTCAGCGCCCGTCAGAGCCCCAGCGACGTGCAGGAATTCGTGCGCCTGGCGGACCATGCGATGCTTGCCGCCAAGCGGGCCGGGCGCGACACGTTTTCGTATCACCGCACCGGTCGGCCGGCGACGGCGCGGCTGCGCGCGTTGTTGGAGACCGACCTGCGTCAGGCGGTAGGCGATGATGAACTGTGGATAGGGCATGAGCCGCAGATTTCGCTGCAGGACGGGCGCCTGACCGGCGCCGAAGCCCTGGCGCGCTGGACGCACCCGAAACACGGCAATGTTTCTCCGTCCCAGTTCATTCCGCTGGCCCAGGCCTGCGGGCTGATCCGCCCGCTGACGCGATGGAGCCTGCGCGAGGCCGTGGCCAGTCTGGCGTCCTGGGCCCATCTGATCGACGATGACTTTCGGCTCGCGGTCAATGTTGCTCCCGCGGCCCTGCTGAGCCCGGGTTTCGCGGAGCAACTCGACGAGTTGCTGAGTCAGGGCGGTGTCTCGGCGCGGAACCTGCGCCTGGAGATCACCGAGGATTACTTTGCCTATGACGATGTCTACCAGAAATTGCAGCGGCTGCACGACATGGGCCTGAGCCTGGCCCTGGATGACTTCGGGACCGGATATTCCTCGCTGGCGCGGCTCTCGCGCCTGCCGATCGATACCCTCAAGATCGACCAGAGTTTCGTCAAAGACATGACCACGGACGCACGGGCCGCCGCGCTGGTGAAATCGATATTGTCGGTCGGCAAGGATCTGGACATGACGGTGATCGCCGAAGGCGTGGAAACCGCGGAGCAGGCGGATCGGTTGCTCGAACTGGGATGTCGAACGGTGCAAGGGTTTCTCTACGGAACCAACGAGGACCGCCTGGCATTCACCTCCCGACTGCTGTGACGATGCCGTGCGGCATCGCCGCCTGATCGGCCGGCATGTTTTCCTGTGATGTGGTGGTCATCGGCGGTGGTGCCGCGGGACTGATGAGTGCGATGGCCGCCGGCCAGCGTGGCCGCCGCGTCGTGCTGATCGAACATGCCAAACGGGCCGGCAAAAAAATCCTGATGTCCGGCGGCGGGCGCTGCAACTTCACCAATCTGGATGCCGGTCCGGCCAACTACCTCTCGTCCAATCCCCATTTCTGCAAGTCGGCACTGGCGCGCTATGCGCCAGCCGATTTCATCGCTCTGGTCGAACGCCATCGCATCGCCTATCACGAAAAGGAACTCGGCCAACTGTTCTGTGACGAGTCGAGCAAGGACATCGTTCGCATGTTGCTGAGCGAGTGCGAGACGGTGGGGGTGAACATCCTGACCGAATGCGCGGTGCGGAGCGTTGAAAGTCTCGAAGGCGATGGTTTCGTGATCGATACCGCGCGCGGACGGTTCCAGACGGAATCCCTGGTGATCGCCAGCGGTGGTTTGTCGATTCCAAAGATGGGCGCCACCGGTTTCGGCTATGCGCTGGCGCGCCAGTTCGGGCTTTCGGTTGTGGACACGCGAGCCGGCCTGGTTCCGCTGACGCTCAGCGGTGTTCCCCTGGAGGACTGGGACGGCTTGTCCGGAATCGCGATCGACGCCGTGGCCGGTGCGAATGGCACGGCCTTTCGCGGTGGGTTGTTGTGGACGCACCGCGGCCTGTCGGGACCTTCGATCCTGCAGATTTCTTCGTACTGGAATCCGGGCGACGGGCTGCAGTTGAATCTGTTGCCGGACCTCGATGCGGCCGAGGCGCTGCTGACGGCCAGGCGCGAACAGCCGCGCCTGCGTCTGCGCCACTGGCTGGAGGCGCGGCTTCCGGGCCGTCTGGCGCAGCGTCTGTGCGAGCGCTTCTTCGAGGATCGGCCCCTGGCGCAGTTCCGCGATGCGGCATTGCGCGAGCTCGGTCAGCGGCTCAATGCCTGGCCAATCGTTGCCAGCGGAACCGAAGGCTATCGCACCGC
>JAHZLQ010000047.1 GCA_022599775.1 Gammaproteobacteria bacterium | reverse complement strand
GAAAGTCGGATGGCGAACCCGGCACACAGACCACCTGGCGCGGCCTGCAGCGCCTCGACGAACTCACCCACGTCTACCGGACCCTCTCCAACCAGCGCGCCCCTCCCGATGTCCAGCGGACTTGTGGGTAATGCTCAGCACGACGTGGGAGAGGGGAGGACCGCCCGCGGAGCGGGTGGTGGGGAGAGGGCGGCCTGCCTAGCCCAGGATTCATTTTCCGGGGTGCCTCCACCGGCATGGCCGTTAACGCGTACGGCCGGCCTGAACCGACGCGCGACTCGCGGTCTGTACAGCGGAGTTCTCGCGCTGCCATTCCGGCGGCGCCCACAGGTGCTTGGTGCGCAGCCACAGCGGACCGGGCCGAGCAACGTCGCGGAACAGATCGATCCACTCGTGGAACATCATCCGAATCGGATTGCGTGTTTTGAGCTGACGGGTGATGCCGTAGTCGCAGGGATCGGCCGGGTCTTCCGGCACGAAGCTGCCGAACAGCCGGTCCCAGATCACCAGCACGCCGGCGTAGTTGCGGTCGATGTACTGCGGGTTGCGCGCGTGGTGCACGCGGTGGTGCGAGGGCGTGTTGAACAGCCATTCATAGGCGCGCGGCAACTTGTTCACGGCCTCGGTATGCACGAAGAACTGGTAGGCCAGATTGACCGCCACACACAGCACGATGTGCTCCGGCTTGAAGCCGATCCAGGCCAGCGGCAGCCAGAACACCCACATCCCGGAAATCGGATAGGTCAGGCTCTGACGGAAGGCGGTCGACAGGTTCAGTGATTCCTGCGAGTGATGCACCACATGCGAGGCCCACATCCAGCGGATGCGATGGCTGGCGCGGTGAAACCAGTAATAAAGAAAGTCCTGCAGCACATAGAGCAGGATCACGCTCGCCAGATTGAACGGAATCTCGAACAGGCGGTGCCGCCAGACGGCATAGAACAGGCCCAGCAGCAGACTCCAGGCCAGCGCGTCCGCAGCCTGATGGCTCAAGGCGAGCACGGAGTTGTTGAGGGTGTCCCGCCACTCGTAGACATGACGACCGCGCGCGCGCCACCAGAACAACTCGACGGCGATCGTCACAAGAAACACGGGCGCCAGCAGCAACAGGAACAGTTGCTCGAACTGCGCCGTGGCCAGCCAGTGGCTGATCGGCTGCGGCAGGCGTGTCAGCAATAGGTCCATGCCCTCTTCCCCTCTCGATTCGCTCGATGTTTATGCCCCCATTTTGACGCCCACGCAGAGCCGAGGTCTTGACGTAGACCTCGTTTCGTTTGACAAATCGCGACATGGAATCCCGAATCGATCCGCATCCTGATCATCAGGCCCAGGTGTCGCCGCTGTACGCGCGCTCGCTCGTGGACTATCTGCGGGAGCGCGGCATCGATCCGACCGGGCTGTTCGACGAGCCGCAACTGGCGCTCGTGGAGTCGACGGACGCCAGCGCGCGCATGCCGCTGAGCGCCTGGGTGCGGATGTTCGATCAGGCGATCGCCGCCACCGGCGACGCCGACCTGGCGCTGCGCGTGGGCGCCGCCATCAAGCCGCGTCACTACGGTCTGCTGGGCTACGTGGCGATGAGCTGCGCCACGCTGTCCGAGGCGATCGACCGCCTGGAACGCTACGAGAAGATCGTGGGCGAGGTCAGCGAAACCCGGCTGCTGCGGCGCGGCGACTGGGCCGAGCTGCACTGGCGCGCGCCGTTCGACGCGCATCCGCCCCTGGTCCTGGCGCAGTCCTCCCTGGCCGGCTGGGTCAGCTATTCGCGCTGGCTGCTGGGGTGCGACGACCTGGTCTGTCAGGCGATGTTCGCCTATCCGACGCCGCGCAGCCTGCGCGCCTATCGCGAGGTGCTGCGCTGTGAGCCGCACTTCGATGCCGCATTTACCGGACTGCGCTTTCCGGCCGGGTGGCTGGACTTTCCGATCGTGCAGGCCGACGCGGAACTCAATGCGCTGATGGATGCGCAGGCGCGCGCACTGCTGTCCGAAATTGCGCACGAACCGGAGCCGCTGCCCGCCCTGCGCCATGTCATTTCACGCGGTCTGGCCGCCGGCCGCACCACACTGCGTGACAATGCGCGGCCCCTGGGCCTGAGTCCACGCACCTTGCAGCGCCGCCTCGATGAACTCGGCATCCGCTATCAGAGCGTGCTGGATGACGTGCGCCGCCGCCACGCCGAGCGCTACTTGGCGGACCCGAACAAGTCCCTGGCGGAGATCGCCTACCTGCTGGGCTATTCCGAGCAAAGCGCGTTCACACGCGCGTACCGGCGCTGGACCGGAATGGCACCGAGTCGAGCGCGCTGAGTTCTCGGAGGCCTGGACTCACTTTATCTCGCGCAAAGGCGCGAAGACGCAAAGGGAGACAACAATAAAGTCCAAAACCATTGCGGTACACCGCCAGTGCTTCGAAGAATGCCTCTCCCCATCTGCCCGCTTTGAGTCGCCATTATCTTCGCGTATTTTCGCGCCTTTGCGGCCTTGCGCGAGACCAAAAGCTGTTGCCTCACTCAATCATCCGTCAGCGTCTTGGGCCAACTGTCGTGCAACAAGCGCGAAAGCGCGCGATCGGCGAGCAGGCGCCCTTCGGTCTGGCAACGCGCGCAATAGTTGGCCTCGTTGCTGGCATAAACGATGCGCTGCACCGGGGCGCCGCACACCGGGCACGGCTGCCGGAAGCGACCATGAACGGCCATCCCGGGATGAAAGGCCGTGACCTTCTTCGGCCAACCGCCGGCGGCTTCGGCCTCGGCGCGCAAACGCTCGGTCCATGCGGTGAGCACCTCGACGACGGCTTGGTGGAGGCGGTGCAACTCGGCATCGCTGAGTTGCTGCGTCTGGCGGAACGGCGACAGACGCGCGTGATGCAGGATCTCGTCGGAATAGGCGTTACCGATGGCGCTGAGGATGCGCGGGTCGGTCAAGGCCCGCTTGAGCGTGTGCCGTTCCTCGCGCAGACGTGCGGCGAAGCGTTCGTAGTCCACCTCGAACACTTCCAGCCCGCCACGCTGTTCGGCCGCCGCCGAGGCCTCGTCGGCGAACAGGTACAGCGAAGCGCGACGCTTCTTGCCGGATTCAGTCAGTTGCAGGCTGCCGCTGTCGAAGTCCAGCGCACACAGGCCGCTGCCCTTGGGCAGCGCCGCGCCGACCGCCTTCCAGTGCAATCTGCCCAGGATCATCAGGTGGATCAGCGCGCAGAAACCGCCCTCGAACACCAGCAACAGACGCTTGCCGATGCGGCCGGTGCGGATCAGTTTGCGACCAGCGAAGGTCTCCGGATGGGGTTCGACGGTGCGCAGCACGAACGGACGACCCAGACGCAGGCCCGTCAGCGGCCGCCCCAGCGCCCGCCGCTCCAGGCATTCGAGGTACACCGTCAGGTCGGGATACTCCGGCATGTCCGTGCGCCTGCGCTCAGACCGGGCTGACGCTCGAACCGCTGGCGGGGTCGAGTTCGACATCCTCACCCACCGGCTCCGGACGGCGATCCGAACCGGTGCCGGCCGCTGTTGCGTTCACCGGAGCGGCACGCTTGAGTTTTTCCACCAGATCGAGCCCGAGCACGCTTTGCAGCTTGATCCACAGCGCCGGCCGCGAGCTGCGCAGGCCGGCCAGCTGTTCGGCGGACCAGCTGCGCACATCAACAGTACCCATCGCGTCCACGTCCGCCGAGGTGGACTGCCCGGTGAGCAGACTCATTTCGGCGACGAAACTGCCCCGGGGCAGTCGCGCCAGTTCCAGACCCTGGCGTGACACGCGCGCCTGACCCGATACCAGGAACAGCAGAGCGTGCGGATGCACACCGGCCGGTACCAATCGCGCATCGCGAATCTGGCCGGGGCTGCCCATCGCCCAGAAGCGCAGGAATTCCCGCGGCGTCATCGCTGAAAAATGGCGGGCGTGGATCGCTTGCAGTTCCGTCGGTATCGCGGCGGCCTGCCGCTCGCGCAGGATCAGCAGTGCCCAGATCGCATTGATGACCACGAAGGCCGCGTTCCAACAGGCCATGCCGATCAAACCCTGGCCCCAGGCATAGGCGCAGATACTGCCCTGCGCCAGAACCAGGATCGAACGCAGCCACAATACGTCGCGCGCCAGCAAGGCGATCAGCATGAATACGTAGCCGAGATGAACCCAGTATTCGCTCACCACATCGCCCCCGGGCGCCGTTGGCAGGAGTCTGTGCGGCCCGTCGCCGCCCTCGCGTCGGCTAAGCTAGCACAGCACCGCATCCGTTCGATGCGGCCGAATGTGACAACCGTCCGTTTACCTGAGCTTTCGGCGCTAAGCTCCGGGTATCCAAGGGAATACCCGGCATACACACAGAAGCTGTGGATAAGTTTGTTAGGAACATCTGCACGCGGGCCTTCAAGGGCGGAAATCAGGGCATTTTTACGCTGGCGATCATTTTGTAACCACTCCGACATATTTATTTAAATTCATAGACTTGTACGAACTTATCTGACTTTCCGAAGGGCCGCCGCTGATTTATGCACCGCGCGCCCCAGCAGCTAGCAGCGCTGTGAATAAATAGCAAGTCCGCCCCGTTTCGGGGCATGGACCGGAAATCCACGTAAATTGAAGAAGCTACGACGCCCAATGAAATATCCCGCGCGTTTGTTGTGCATTTCGGGACACGATCCCAGCGGCGGCGCCGGCATTCAGGCCGACATCGAAGCCTGTGGCGCGATGGGCGCGCACCCGCTGTCGGTGCTGAGCAGCCTCACCGTGCAGGACAGCGCCGAGGTCTACGCCGTGCAGGCCGTCTCGCTGGACTGGTTGGCGCAACAGATCGAACGCGTCTGCGCCGACTGTCCGCCGCAGGCGATCAAGGTCGGCCTGCTCGGTTCGCCCGAACAGACCGTACTGATCGCCCGGCTGATTCGCGGGCGGGGCGTACCGGCGGTGGTCGATCCGGTGCTGCGCGCCGGCGGTGGCGGCGTGCTGGCCCAGGACGAAACGGCACAGGCCCTGCGCCGCGAATTGCTGCCGGCCGCGACGCTGATCACCCCGAACGCATCCGAAGCGCGCGCGCTGACCGGCCTGGCCGACGCAGACGCGGCTGGCGCAGCGCTGGTGGCCGACGGCTGCGCCAACGTGCTGGTCACCGGCGGCGACGAAGCCGGCGAGACCGTGATCAACACCTGGCATCGTCGCGACGGCGCGCCACAGCGTTTCGAATGGCCGCGCGAACCGGTGGGCTTCCACGGCGCCGGCTGCACCCTGGCTTCGGCCATCGCCGCGCGGCTGGCGCAAGGTGATGCGCTGGAGCAAGCGCTAGTGCGCGCGCAGCGCTTCGTACAGGGCGCCCTCGCCGCACGACTGGTCATCGGCAGCGGTCGCGCGATTCCGAACCGTTGGCACGGCGCACGTCAAGGACGTCCGCGCGCCTGATCGGCCAGCAGTCCGTCGGACTCAGGATGATCGACTGCGGCTTCGGCCCATCGCTACCCCCCTAAGCCCGACAGACTGCTAGGCTGTGCGCCCGTTTCCCGGCATTGCCTCCCATGTCCCTGTCAGGCCTGTACGCAGTCACCTCCGAGGCGGTCTGCGAAGACCCGCAGCGGCTGGTTTCGGCCGTGGCCGCCGCGCTCGCCGGTGGCGCCCGCCTGATCCAGTATCGCGACAAGCGCGCCAGCGCCGAGCAGCGTGAGGAGCGCGCCAAGCGCTTGCAGCGCCTGTGCCACGATGCCGGCGCCGCGCTGATCATCAATGACGACACCGAGCTGGCCCTGCGCAGCGGCGCCGATGGCGTACACCTGGGCGCCAGCGACGGCGCGATCCGCAATGCACGCCTGCGCCTAGGCCCACGCGCAATCATCGGCCGCAGTTGCTCGGGCAGTCTGGAGCGCGCCCAGGCGGCGGCCGCCGAAGGCGCCAGCTATGTGGCGTTCGGCCGCTTCTTTGCATCCAAGACCAAACCGGACGCACCGCCCGCATCGCTGGAACTGCTGGACGCCGCCCGCGCCGCACTGGCGCTGCCGATCTGTGTCATCGGCGGCCTCACGGCCGATAATGCCGGCCCGCTGCGCGCACGCGGCGCCGACCTGATCGCGGCAGTCGACGGCGTGTTCGGGGCAGCCGACATCGAGGCCGCCGCGCGCGGTTATCTGAAACTCTTCAAAGATCCGACATGAGCCAGTCCGAAATCCTGTTCGAGCGCGCCCAGAAGACCACGCCGGGCGGCGTCAATTCCCCGGTACGGGCGTTCAAGTCCGTGGGCGGTACGCCGCGCTTTATCGAACGGGCGCACGGCGCCTATGTGGTCGACGCCGACGGCCGCGAGTACATCGACTACATCGGCTCCTGGGGGCCGATGATCCTCGGCCACGGCGATCCGGACGTGGTGGCGGCAATCCGCGACCAGGCCGAGACCGGCGTCAGCTTCGGGGCGCCGACCGAACTCGAAATCGAAATGGCGGAGCTGCTGTGCCAACGCATACCGTCGATGGAGCAGGTGCGGATGTGCAGTTCCGGCACCGAGGCCACGATGTCCGCGATCCGCCTGGCCCGCGGCTACACCGGCCGCGACGGCATCATCAAGTTCGAGGGCTGTTACCACGGCCACGGCGACAGCCTGCTGGTCAAGGCCGGCTCCGGCGCGCTGACCTTCGGCGTACCGAGTTCACCGGGCGTGCCGGCCGAATTCGTGCGCCACACCCATAGCGCCGACTACAACGACCTCAGCAGCGTCGAGGCCCTGTTTCAGGCACAGCCCGATTCGATCGCCTGCGTGATCGTCGAGCCGATCGCCGGCAACATGAACATGGTGCTGCCGGCGCCGGGATTCCTGCAGGGCCTGATGGACCTGTGCGAGCGCCACGGCGCCCTGCTGATCCTCGACGAGGTGATGACCGGCTTTCGCGTGCATCCGGGTGGCGCGCAGGGTCTGTACGGCGTGCAGCCACACCTGACCACACTCGGCAAGATTCTCGGCGGCGGCCTGCCGGTCGGCGCCTTCGGCGGCCGCCGCGACATCATGCAGAAGCTGGCGCCGGTCGGGCCGGTTTATCAGGCCGGCACCCTGTCCGGCAATCCGCTGGCGATGGTGGCCGGCCTGACCACCTTGCGCAAGCTCGACGACCCGGCGCTGTACGCGCGGCTCGACGACTACACCGAACGCCTCATCACCGGCCTGCGCGGCGCCGCACGCGCCGCCGGCGTGCCGTTCTCGGCACAGCACCTGGGCTCGATGTTCGGACTGTATTTCGCGGAGGCGATTCCGACCGACTTCAAGGCGGTGACAGCCTGCGACCTGACGGCGTTCAACCGCTTCTTCCACGCGATGCTGGAGGCCGGCGTGTCGCTGGCGCCCTCGGCCTACGAAGCCGGTTTCGTCTCCGCCGTACATGGTGACGCCGAGCTGCGCGCGACCCTCGCCGCGGCCTCGGCCGCCTTCCACAAACTGGCCTAGACCGGCCTTGTTCGACTGGGTTCAGCCACTGCTGGACTGGGTCGCGCAGCACCCGTCCTGGGCGCTGCTGATCATCGTCGCGGTGTCGTTCGCCGACGCCCTGTTCCTGCTTGGCTTCCTGTTTCCGAGCCCGGTGATCCTGTTCGGCGTAGGCGCGCTGATCGCGCTCAATGCCCTGGATCTGTGGCCGGCACTGGTGTGCGCGGCGATCGGCGCGATGCTCGGCGATCTGCTGAACTTCGCCATCGGCGCGCGTTACGGCAAGCGCATCCTGAGCACGAATTTTGCCGAGCGGTATCGCGAGTCGATCGGCTCGGCGCGCCGCTTTTTCTACCGTCATGGCGCCAAGGGCATCATCCTGGGCCGTCTGATCGGGCTGATCCGTCCGCTGGTACCGGCCGTAGCCGCGGCCTCCGGCATGCGTCTGCTGACGTTCATGCTGTGGGATGTCGTGGCCTGCTTCGTCTGGGCCATCGCCTTCACGTTTCCGGGCATCGCCGTCGGCGCCTCGCTGCATCTGGCGGCGGAGATCGCGACGCGCTTCGCACTGCTGCTGATGTTCGCCTTCGCACTGGTGTGGACGCTGCTGTTCCTGACGCGGATCGTGGCGCGATACGCACAGCACCATGCCGAAGTCTGGGTGGTCTGGCTGCTGCGCTGGAGCGGCCGACACCGCCGCTTCGGCCGCCTCGGTGCCTGGCTGGCCGATCCCGACCAGCCTGAAACGCCGGCGCTGCTGATCCTGGCCGGGCTGTTCCTGATCGCCGGCTGGCTCGGTCTCGGACTGATCTGGCTGCTGCTGCGTGGGCACCCGCAGCCGATCGACGCGATCGTCTACCAGACCCTGTCGGACCTGCATGCGCCCTGGGGCCGCATCGCCGCCTCGTGGATCACGGTGCTGGGCGATGTGCCGGTGATGCTGGTCTCCGCCGCCGCCGCCTTTGTTACGCTGCTGTGGCTGCGCCAGGGTCGCGCCGCCGCCCATCTGGCGGCCGGCGTCGCCTTCGGCGCGGTGATCGCGGTTGGCCTCTATGCCGGCGTACAGATCGCCGAGCCGGCGCAGTTCTATGGGGAAGGCGCCGCGCACAGTCGCTTTCTCGGCAGCGACCTGATCCTGACCACGGTGGTCTACGGCCTGATTCCGGTGCTGCTGTCGGTCGGCCGCAGCGACCGCACGCGCACGCGCTACTACGGTATCGCGGTGGCGATGGTCGGCCTGATCACGGCCAGCCAGCTGTATCTCGGCCTGCAATGGTTCTCGACGGCGGCATTCGCGGTGGCGATCGGCCTGCTGTGGACTCTGGTGCTGGCGGTGGGTTATCGCCGCCACAACGCGCGCCGGGTGCCGGGGCGGCGCTTCTTCATGCCGGTGTTCGTGAGCTTCGTGGTGGCGGTGGTGCTGTTCGCGCCGCTGCGCGCGCATGCGCCGAGCCTGCCCGGCCTGCCGCCGCAGCAGATGAGCGCTCAGCACTGGCTGCGCGGCGGTTTCGGCGAACTGCCGGCCTACCGCGGCGACATCGCCAGCCATCACAGCCAGCCGCTGAATCTGCAATGGCGAGGCCAGCTTGGCGACATCCGCAGCGCCCTGCTGGCCGCGGACTGGCGCGAACCGGTGCACCTGACGCCGGTCACCGCGCTGCGCATGCTGGCTTCGGAAACGGTGCTGTCGGATTTGCCGGTTCTGCCGCAGATTCACAACGGCCGTCACCCCGATCTGGTACTGACACGCGTCCGCGAGCAGGATCCGCAGCAGACGCCGCGCGAAGCGGTGCTGCGCCTGTGGGCCAGCGGCTGGAGCGCGGATGGCCTGCCGCTGTGGGTCGGCGGCGTGACCACGCAATCGGCCGCGGCACTCGTCTATCTGCTGCAAGTCCCGGTAACCTTGCAGAACTACGATCTGCCGCTGCTGGCCCTGCAGGCGCCGCCGGGCTTCGCCGAAACCTTGGTGGTCCATCCCGCCTACGAACGCGATCCGGGACGCTGGAGCGGCACGGTCCGTCTGCTGTATCCGGCACCACAGGCCGATGGCGGCGACGAAAATGATACGAATTGACTCAGAATGGCCCGAAAATACTTCAAATGAGTGATTCCAGCGTCATCTCGAAAATGCGCGCGCGCCTCAACCGCGGCGACTCCTGGCTGAGCTACGACCTCGGCCGCATGTTCACCAGCGACAAGCTCGACGCTGACGCCATCGAAGAAATCGAAACGCGCCTGCTCACCGCGGACGCGGGCGTCGAGGCCACCACCTGGCTGTGCGAACGGCTATCGGCGGACATCGGTGCCAGCCGCATCCGCAACGAGGCGCAGCTGCGTGCGCGGCTCAAGTCGCTGATCGTGGAATGGCTGGCGCCGGTCTCGCAGCCGCTGGAAATTCCGGAATTCATCAAGCCGTACATCCTGTTCGTGGCCGGCGTGAACGGCGTCGGCAAGACCACCACGATCGGCAAGCTGGCGCGGCACTACAAGAACCAGGGACAGTCCGTGGTGCTGGCCGCCGGAGACACCTTTCGCGCCGCCGCCACGCAGCAGCTCAAGACCTGGGCCGACCGCGTCGAGGTGCCGATCGTGGCGCAGGGGGAAGGCGCGGATGCCGCTTCGGTGATCTATGACGCGGTGGAAGCGGCCAAACGGCGCGGCTCGGATCTGGTGATCGTCGACACCGCGGGGCGTCTGCACACGCAGGGCCATCTGATGGACGAGCTGCGCAAGATCAAGCGCGTGGTGCAGAAGCACGACCCCTACGCGCCGCACGAGGTCATGCTGGTGGTGGACGCGACCACCGGCGGCAACGCGCTGGTGCAGGCGGTGCAGTTCCACGAGGCGATCGGTCTGACCGGCCTGACGCTGACCAAGCTCGATGGCACCGCCAAGGGCGGTATCGTGCTCGCGATCGCCAAGCGCCTGTCGGTGCCGATCCGCTTCATCGGAATCGGCGAAGGCGTGGATGATCTGGTGCCGTTCGACGCCGAGGCTTTCGCCGAGGCGCTGGTCGGCGACACCGACTGAGCCGCCCGCAACACTTTGGCAAAGGACGCCCACGCGTGGACCCGATCATCGAATTCAAGGACGTCAGCCATCGTTACCAGAATGGCCAGGACGTGCTCTCGCGGCTGTCGTTCTCGCTGGCGCACGGCGAGATGGCGTTCCTGACCGGCGCCTCCGGCGCCGGCAAGTCCACCCTGCTCAAGGCGATCGCGGCGATGCTGCGGCCCAGCAGCGGGCAGGTGATCGTCGGCGGCGCCGATCTCGCGACGATACGTGGCGGCCGCATCGCCACGCACCGCCAGCGCATCGGCATCATCTTCCAGAACTTCAACCTGCTCTACGACCGCACCGTGTTCGACAATGTGGGGCTGCCGCTGGTGATCCGCGGCTGGCGCCATCAGGACATCGCGCGGCGCGTGCGTGCGGCCCTGGACGCAGTGGAACTGCTCGGCAAGGAGCGCGTCTATCCGCTGACCCTGTCCGGCGGCGAACAGCAGCGCGTGGGCATCGCCCGCGCCATCGTCGCCAAACCCGATCTGCTGCTGGCCGATGAACCGACCGGCAATCTGGACCCGGAAATGGCGCAGGACATCATGGGCATCTTCCGGCGCTTCAACGAGGTCGGCGTCTCGGTGCTGGTGGCGACGCATGCCATCGACCTGATCCGGCAGCTGCCGTACCGGCTGATTCATCTGGAGCAAGGCCGCCTCTCCGAGCAGGGCCCGGTGTCGCATGGAGACCTGCATGTCACGCCGTAAGCGCAAGCCGGCACCGCCGCGCGACGGCTCCGAATCACGCATGCCGCTGCTGTCGCGGCTCGCGCACGGCCATGCACAGGTGCTGGTGTTCACGCTGGGGCAGTTGTCGATCAAACCGCTGGGCACCTTCCTGACGGCCTTGGTGATCGGCATCACGCTGGCAATGCCGGCCGGCCTGCATCTGCTGGTCAAGAACCTCGGCACGCTCAGCCACAGCTGGGAACGCAGTCTGCAGGCCTCCTTGTTTCTCAAGGAGGATGTCGACGATGCACAGGCTCAGGCCCTGAGCCAGACACTGCGCACGCGGCCCGGTATCGACCAGGTGCGCTACATCTCGCGCGACGAGGCGATGGCGCAGTTCCGCGAGCATTCCGGTTTCGGCGAAGCGCTGGACATCCTGGAGACCAATCCGCTGCCGGCCGTGATCGTGGTGTTCCCGGACCCGAAACAGACGCCGGCGACCATCGAACTGCTGGTGGACAGCCTCGCCAAGCTGCCGGAAGTCGACCAGGCCACGCTCGACCAGCAATGGCTGCAGCGGCTCTACGCGATTCTGGAGATCGTGCGCCGCGGCGTCCTGCTGCTGGCCGCCCTGCTGGCCGCCGCCGTGGTGGTGGTGGTCGGCAACACCATCCGCCTGGACATCGAGAACCGGCGCGACGAGATCGTGGTGATGAAGCTGGTCGGCGCGCCCGACGGATTCATCCGCCGGCCGTTCCTCTATACCGGCTTCTGGTACGGGCTGAGCGGCGGCCTGATCGCGCTGATACTGATCAGTGCTGCGCTGATCGCCGTAGCCGACCCGGCGGCGCGGCTGTCCGGGCTGTACGACAGCGACTATCGGGTCGCCGGCCTGTCCTTCCTCGGCCTGCTGTCAGTGCTGGGCGGCGGTATCGCCCTGGGTTGGCTGGGCGCGTTCTGGACCGTGAGCCGGCATCTGTCGAAAATCGAGCCGACCTGAGCACGGACCTGTGGACCTGTGGACTCGATCGGCCGGAACTTTTGCCACCCTTAGCAGTCAGAACCATCGAGTGCTAACATTGCCCTGGGCGCTCACGGGAGTGCGAAATCGATGACTCAAGCAAACACGCAATTGGCTCTTAAACAGAACCTACTGGTACCGCTGGCCGGCAGCCTCGACGCCTATATCGGCGCCGTCAATCAGATTCCGGTCCTGGCGGCGCAGGACGAAACGCGTCTGGCCCGCGAGCTGCGCGACGAGGAAAACCTCGACGCCGCGCAGACCTTGGTCATGGCGAACCTGCGTCACGTCGTGCACATCGCGCGCGGCTACCTCGGTTACGGCCTGCAGTTCGCCGATCTGATCCAGGAAGGCAATATCGGCCTGATGAAGGCGGTCAAGCGCTACGATCCGGAAGTCGGCGTGCGTCTGATCAGCTTCGCGGTGCACTGGATCAAGGCCGAGATTCACGAATTCATCCTCAAGAACTGGCGCATCGTCAAGGTCGCCACGACCAAGGCGCAGCGCAAGCTGTTCTTCAACCTGCGCCGCGCCAAGACCCGTCTGGGCTGGATGAACAAGGCCGAGGTGGAGGCCGTGGCGCACGATCTCAACGTCAAGCCCGAGGAAGTGCTGGCGATGGAATCGCGCCTCTCCGGCGCCGACGTCTCGTTCAGCGCGACCCCGGCGGATGGCGAGGAGTCCTACGTGCCCGAGGACTGGCTGGCCGATGACCGCGATCCTTTCGACGCGATCGCCAATGCCGAGTGGCAGGACGACCAGGAAGATCGGCTGCGTGATGCCCTGGAAGGTCTGGACGAGCGCTCGCGCGACATCCTCTACAGCCGCTGGCTCAACGATGAGCACAAGACCGGCCTGCAGGAACTCGCCGACAAGTACGGCGTATCGGCCGAGCGGATTCGCCAGATCGAATCGGCCTCAATGAAAAAGCTGCGCAAGGCGATCGAAATGCACTGAGCGGCGACGATCGTTCTTGAATAGCCCGGCCACCCGCCGGGCTTTTTTGTAGCGGGCCCGCGATGACGGCCGCGCCAGCGGCCTCAGGCCAGCAAACCGCCGATCAGCGCACCCAGCAGCAGCATGCCGCTGCCGGCGACGAAGATCACGCTGGCGCTGGCACCCGCCAGCAGGCCGACAATCGGCAGGCCGATCAGGCTGATGCCGAAGAACAGCGCGGCGCCGACCAGCAGGCTTGGCAGAATCGCCGCGGCGAGGCCGCGCAGCACGCTGCCGGCGACCTTGCCGCCGACGATACCGGCGATCAGCGAGCCGATGCCCGGCAGCCAGAACAGCAATACGCTCAAGATCAACATCAACAGCGCGCCGAGCACGACGCTGCCGCGGTCCCGATTCAGGGTGGCGTCCATCATGGTTTCTCCTGTGGTCCGGTCGGCGCCGACGGCGCCGCCGAAAAAGTGATTTGGCCGCGCGCCCGCGCCAGCACGCGCTGGCCCCAGTGCGCGAGGTCCTCAAGGTTCAGGTAGATCGTCGGCAGCATGAACAGGCTGACGATCGTGGCAAAGCCGAGGCCGCCGATCACGGCGCGCGCCATCGGGTAGTAGGCCGGGCCGTCGCCGCCCACGGCGGTGTCCGAAACCGCGAGCGGCACCATGCCGAGTATCGTGGTGCCGGCGGTCATCAGAATCGGCCGCAGACGGTCGCGCGAGCCGTGGATCAGGGCGTCCTCGCGCGAGTGGCCTTGGGCGCGCAGCTGATTCACGTAATCCACCAGCACGATGCCGTTGTTGACCACGACGCCCATCAGCACCAGCAGCCCGATCATGGCCATGAACGAGAAGCTGGTGCCGGTGAACATGAAGAACCAGTACACGCCGACGTACGAGAACAGAATGCAGGTGATGATCGCGGACGGCACCAGCACCGATTCGAACAGCGCCGCCATCACCAGATAGATGCAGATGATGGCGAGCAGCATGTTCACCATCATGGTCTGCTGGTCGCGCGCCTCGTCATCGAAAGCCTGGCCATGGCCCCAACTGTAGCCGGCGGGAAAGCTCAGCTTGGACAAGGTGTTGTCGACCAGGGCACGCGCGTCGTCGGCGGTCACGCCTTCCGCCGTGCCGAAATTGATGGTCATCGCGGTGCGGCGGTCGCTGCGCTTGATCGTGGCCGGCACGTCACCGATCGACAGGTCCGCGACCGTCGACAGCGCGATGCGATTGCCGTCGGGTGTGATGATCGGCAGCAGCATCAGCGCATCGAGATTGGTGCGATCGCTGCGCCGGAATTCCAGCAGCATGTCGACCTCACCACTCGCGGAGCGGTACGGCCGCAGCTCGGTGCCACGCATCGCACCGGCCACGACTTCCGCGACCTGCTGGCTCGACAGTCCGTTCTGATGGGCGCGTTCGCGGTCGACCTTGACGCGCACTTCCCAGGATTCCGGACCGGCGTCGAGGCGTACATCCCTGAGCTGCGGCACGCCGCGCAGGATGCCGGTCACGTTCTCGGCAACCTCGTGCAGACCCTCGCTGGATTCACCGAACACCTGCACGCCCAGCGCACCACTGCTGCCCGAACGCTGTTCCTCGAACGTGGGCCGTCCGATCGCGATCTCCGGCATTTCTTCGCGGATCTCGTCCTTGATTTGCTGTCCGGTCTTGCTGCGCTGATCCTCGTCCTGCAGCAGATAGACCACGGTCTGGGCCTGGTCCTGCGCGTAGTAGCTGTAGACCGATTCGATCTCGAAGCGCTCCTTGTTCGCATACAGGAAAGCCTCGATGTGATCGACCGATTCCTCGATTTTCGAAAGCGCGTAGACGTTGTCGATGTTGTAGTCCATCTCGAAGCGGCTCGAGCTTTCGTCCGGGAACATGTCCATCTTGGTCACGGCCGCCGGAATCGCCACGCTGAACACCGTGAGCAGGATGAACAGGCTGGTCCAGCCGCGATGGCGCAGCGTCCAGGCCAGCCAGTTGGCGAAGTGTCGCGCCAGCCAGTCGATGGCGCGGCTGCCCTGGTCGGGGGTCACCGGAATCTTTGTGGTCAGCAACGGGATCAGGGTCACCGAGACCAGCAAGGAGGCCGCCAGCGATACGCAGATCGTGACCGCGATATGCGACAGGAAGATCGTCAGCTGGGTTTGCTGGCCGACGATGTTCGGCAGAAACACGATCGCGGACGTGAGCGTGCCCAGCGCCACCGCCAGGCCCACGGTTTTGACACCCGCCAACGTGGCACCGCGAACATCGCCCGGCGACTGCGCACGCTGCAGGAAGATCGATTCACTGACGACCACGGAGTTGTCGACCAGCATGCCCACCGACAGCATCAGCCCCATCAGCGTGAGGATGTTGAGCGTGAAGCCGGTGAAGTACATCACCGCCAGCGTGATCAACAGCGACAGCGGCACCGCCAGCGTCACCACCAGGGTCATCAGCGCATTGCGCAGGAACAGGTACAGCACCACGAACGACAGCAGTGCGCCGATCAGGCCGGCATTGATCAGGTCCGCCAGCGACTGTTTCACCTCCTTGGCCTGATCGGTGAACTCGATCAGGCTGATGCCACGCATCTCCGGCAGCTGCTTGATCGCCTCGATCTCGTCCCTGACGCGCTCCGAGACAGCCACGAGGTTGGCGCCGGTCTCCTTGGCCACGTTCAGACCGATTGCCTGACGGCGATTGAGGTGGCGGGCCTCTAGCAGGTCCGGCTTGGCGTAGACCACGTCGGCGACGTCGCCGAGGCGTAGCCCGTTCGGCGCGATGACCACATTGCGAATCGCATCCAGCGAATCGAAGCGTCCTTCCGGTTTCACGTAATAGCGCTTGCCGGCCTCGACCAGATCGCCGGCCGTCAGCGAGAAATTGGCGCGCTGCAAAGAGGTGGACAGGCTCGTCAGGTCGACACCGAATGCCGCGACTCGCTCGGCCGACAGCTCCACTCGAACCTCCTGCGCCTGCACGCCGTAAAGGTCCACGCGCGACACGCCTTCGATGCGCTCGATGCGGCGCTTGAGGTTGCGCTCCAGCATTTCATAGGAGTTCGAAAGATCGCGCTCCGCCGAAATTCGCAGCACCAGCATCGGCTGATCGGCACCGGAAAACTTGAAGATCTGGATGCGGTCGACATCGCGCGGCATGTCGTCACGCAGCGCGTCGATCTTGTCGCGCGCTTCCACGCTCTTGGCCGCGAGGTCCGCGCCCCAGTCGAAGAACACATTGACCTGGGTGCCGTCGTCGCGCGATTCGGATTCCATCTTGCGCACGCCGGGCAATGTGCCGAGCGCCTCTTCCACCGGGCGCGTGATGCGGCGCTCCACATCCTCGGGCGTGGAGTTGCGGTACGGCACGAACACGAAGATCGCCGGGAATTCGATGTCCGGAATCGACTCCAGCGGCAGCTTCTGGCTGCCGATGACACCGAGCAGGCTCATGCACACGAAGACCATCGCGATGGTGATCGGGCGGGTCAGGGAGAGACTGGTGGGATTCATGGAAGGCACCGCTCGAAATCCCGCGCGAGAATGCTGCTCGAAATCCCCACAGATCGCCCGACGCACAAGCCCCCCTCTCCCGCCGGGGGAGGGGCTGGGGGTGTGGGCGCCACGTCCGGTGAAAGCTCGGGGCACGAATCAGCGCTGCGCGCCCTCACCCCGGCCCTCTCCCGGCGGGAGAGGGAGAAAAGCCTATGCTCGTGGCTGCCCGGGCCGCATGGCGCGGGCGAATTCTTCGTCGGCGCAGTCATCACTCCGTACGCTCCCGCTCGAACAGCGTGTACAGCACCGGAATCACGAACAGCGTCAGCAGCGTCGCGACCAGCAGGCCGCCGACCACCACGATCGCCATCGGTCGACTGACTTCCGAGCCCTCACCGCCGGACAGCGCGACCGGCAGCAGGCCCAGCACCGTGGTCAGCGTGGTCATCAGGATCGGACGCAGGCGCGCCGGACCGGCTTCGAGCACGGCCTCGAACTTGTTGCGGCCTTCTTTGCGCAGACGGTTGATCAGGTCGATCAGCACGATGCCATTGTTCACCACGATGCCGGCGAGCACGATCATGCCGATCATTGCGATCACGTTGATGACCTGGCCGGCGATGACCAGTGACGCGATCGCGCCGATGGCCGCCAGCGGGATCGTGAACAGGATCACGAACGGCTGCTTCAGCGACTCGAACTGCGAGGCCATGACCAGGTAGACCAGGAACACGGCCAGCAGCAGGGCGAAGCGCAGCGATTCGAACGAGACCTTCATCTCCTCGCTCTGGCCGGCCACCAGTGCGCTGACGCCGCGCGGCATCGGCGTGCCGTCGATGATGCGTTGCAGGTCGATCACGGCATCGCCGAGATCGCCGTAAGCGATATCGGCCGACAGAATGACGACACGCTGCTGATCGTAGCGACGGATTTCGGACGGCCCGCTCTTGAGCTGCACGTCGGCCACCGCGGACAGCGGCAGCGGGCGCTCGGATG
Organism: Gammaproteobacteria bacterium; assembly: GCA_022599775.1. GTDB lineage: Bacteria > Pseudomonadota > Gammaproteobacteria > Nevskiales > Nevskiaceae > Banduia. The sequence continues at coordinate 38,817 of JAHZLQ010000047.1, read as the reverse complement.
CGGGGTTGACGATCAGATCGCGCACCGCGGCGATGCTGTTGCGATCCTGCTCACGGCCACGCACCAGCACGTCGATCTCGCGATCGGCCAGGCGGTAGCGCGTAGCGATTTCGCCCTGCACCGAGCCGACCACGCGATCGGCCAGATCGGCGGTATCCAAGCCCAGCCGCGCCGCGCGCTCCTGATCGAACAGGATCTGAATCTCGGGGTGGCCCGGCTGCAGGGTGGTCTCGACCTCGATGTAGCGATCCGAGGCGAGCATGCGGCTGCGCAGGGATTCGGAGGCAATGGCAATGCTGTCGAGATCATAGCCGCTGACCTCGATTTCCAGCGGCGTCTTGAGCGTGAACAGGGTCGGTCGCGTGAATCGGTAGCTCATGCCGGCCTGACCGGCCAGGCGCGGCCGCAGGTCTTCGATCAGCGCCGGTTCGTCGGCGAAGGCCTCGGGTTTGAGTACCAGATTGAGCACGCCGAAATTCTCACCACCGGATTCGGCGTTGGCATCGAGCCGGTTGCCGGTGCCGGCGACCGAATAGTTGGCGGCCAGGCGCGGATCGCCGATCAGCGAGCGCGACATTTCGCGCACCAGCCGGTCCGTGGATTCCAGCGGCGTGCCGGGCGCCAGCGTCAGTTCGGCCTGTAGCTCGCCCTGATTGAACGGCGGGATCAGCTCCACGCCCAGGCGCGTGCCGGCATACACCGCGAGGCCAAACAGCGCCAGCGCCAGCACGACGACCGCCGCCCGGCGGCGCAAGGCCCAGGCCAGTGCGGCGGTGTAGCGAGCCTGCAAGGATAAGAAGCCTCGCTGCCAGAATTTCGCCGCCGGTTGCATCGCCAGGGAGAATACGAGGCCGATCAGTCGAAACAGGTTGACGAGCGGCCACAGCAGCAAGGAAGGAACCGTTTCAAGCAGCGCCCAGCGGGTCCGGCTGAGGCCGCCGCGAATATGACCGCGATTTCGTACCACCGGGTTCGCGGGCACCGGCGGCTCGGTCCGTGCGCCGCGCGAGGCCAGCATCGGGATCAGCGTCATCGCCACCAGCAGTGACACCACCAGCGCGCCGGTGACGACCAGTGCCTGGTCCGAGAACAGCTGGCCGGCGATGCCTTCGACGAACACCATCGGAAAGAACACCGCGATCGTGGTCAGCGTGGAGGCGGTGACGGCGCCGGCCATCTCGCGCGCGCCGGTTTCGGCTGCGTCGATCGGCGCGAGGCCCTGCTCGCGTTTGCTGGCGATGTTTTCCAGCACCACGATGGCGTTGTCGACCAACATGCCGATCGCCAGAGCGATGCCGCCCAGGGACATGATGTTCAGCGACAGACCGTTGCCGTACATCAGCATGAAGGTGGCGATCACCGAGACCGGGATCGCGATCGAAACGATGGCCGTGGTCCAGGCATCGCGCAGGAACAGGTACAGCACGAAGATCGCGAGGATGCCGCCGAGCAAGGCGGCGTTGGCCACGCCGTCGATCGACTGCTTGATGAAGATCGACTGGTCGTAAAGCGTCTTGAGTTCCAGGTTGTCGGGCAGCGACTTGCGCAGCACCTCGAGCCGGCCAAGCGCGCGCTCGGCGATGTCCACGGTGTTGCCGTCGCCTTCCTTGTAGAGCGCGATCTCCACGGCTTCCTCGCCGTCGATGCGGATGATCGCCTCGCGCTCCTTGTAGCCGTTGCGGACCTCGGCTACGTCCTTGACGTAGACCGGGCGGTCGCTGCGGGCGGACAGGATGATGTCGCGGATCTCGTCGAGGTTCTGGAACTGGTTGAGCGTGCGCACCAGATAGCTGGCCGTGCCCTGGTCGATGCGGCCGCCGGAGATGTTGGCGTTTTCGGCGGACAGGCGCGCGCCGATCTCCTGCAACGACAGGTTCAGGCTGGCCATCTTGCGCAGGTCCACCAGCACCTGCACCTCGTCTTCCAGACCGCCGCTGATCTTGACCGCGGCGACGCCGTCGACGCCTTCCATCGGTTTCTGGATCAGGTCCTCGGCAACGCGGCGCAGGCGCTTGAGTCGCGATTCGTTCGGCGGGCGCGCCACGCCATCCTCGGCCGGCCTGAACGCGAGGCCGACACGCACGATCGGGTCTTCGCTGGGATCGAAGCGCAGCACCACCGGGCGTTTGGCGTCGTCCGGCAGCTCCAGCGTGTCGAGTTTCTCGCGCACGTCCAGAACCGCGTAATCCATCTGTGTGCCCCAGTTGAACTCCAGGGTCACGTCACTCTGCCCGGGGCGCGACACCGAGCGCACCTGACGCACGCCGCGAATGATGCCCACGGCCTCCTCGATCGGCTTGGACAGCAGGGTCTCGACTTCGGTCGGGGCGGCGCCCGGCAGTTCGGTGCGCACGGTCAGCGTCGGATAGTTCAGGTCCGGCAGCAGCGTCACCGCGAGGCGCGACAGCGACACCAGACCGAACAGCAGCACGGCGAGCGCCATCATGCTGATCGCGACCGGCCGCCGCGTCGACAGCTGGATCAGGTTCATCGTCGTGGAATCCCGATCAGGACTTGCGCGGCGCGTCGCTCTGCGCGACCGCGGGATCGGCCTGGCTCGAATCCTCGCCCGGTTTCTCCGAAGACTCCTCGGCCGTCGCCGCCGGCTTGAGGTTGACCACGCTGATGCTCACATCGTCCTTGAGATTGCTTTGCCCGGTCACCACCACCTGATCGCCCGAATCCAGTCCCTCCAGCACTTCGTAGTAGTCGGCGTCGGCATAGCCCAGCGTCACTTCGCGGCGCCGTGCCTTGCCGTCCGCGACCACGAATACCGACTGCGTACCGTCCTCGTCCAGCACCGCATCCTTGGGCAGCAGCGTGGCCTGATCATGGCGGTCATAGCGGATTTCGATACGTCCGAACATGCCGGGCTTGAGTTTGCTCTGCCCCGGCCTCATCGCCACAGTCACCTCGACCGTGCCGGTGCTCGGGTCCACCACCGGGTTGATGCGCTGAATGTGTCCCTCGAACTGCGAATCCGGCCAGGCGTCGACGCGCAGCACCGCCGGTTGCTCGGCGGCCAGCTTGTAGATGTCGCGTTCCGGAACGAAGACGTCGGCTTCCAGCGTGTCGAGCTGGGTCACGGTGAACGCGACCTCGTTGGCTTGCAGGGTATTGCCGATCTTGATCAGGCGAGACGACACCACGCCGTCGATCGGCGCCTTGATTTCGGATTCGCGCAGCGACAGGCGCGCCAGATCGTAGGCCGCGGTGGCCGCGTCGAGCTGGAACTTGGTCTGTTCGTAGGCTTCGCGTGAAATCAGATTGCGCTGGTAGACCGAATGATTGCGGTCGAAATCGCTTTTGAGCCGATCCATTTCAGCGCGGGCGCGCTCGGCCTCCAGCCGCAGACGATCGGTTTCCAGGCGCGCCAGTACCTGACCCGCGCTGACCGCGTCGCCTTCCTCGACCAGCACCTGTTCGACGATCCCACTGGCCTTGGCGACCACGTCCGCCTGCTCGCGCGCGGTCAGGGTGGTGGTGCCACGGTAGGCGGCATCGATGGAACCGCGCGTGACCGCCGCGGTTTCGACCGGAATGACGACCTCTTCTTCGGCTTCTTCCTCGGGTCCGCTCTTGTGACAGGCGCTGAGAGAGACCGATGCGGCTGCAAGCAGACCGATGAACAACAGACGATGATTCATTATGTGGTGACTTGTTCCGTGACGATGCGCGGATGCTGATTGGAAACCGACCCGCTGGCGACCCCCCGCTCGCGCCAACCCGGCCCGGCGGTGGCCTACTTAGATGGTTTGCGGACCGATACGGTCGCGGTTCGCACTTGCGTCCGTGTCGGAGTGCCGGTGTTGTGCGGTATCCAGCATCCGGGTTGGTAACGGCGCCGGTCCCAATTGGCGGACCCGCGCCCGAATATCGCGCTTGATCGAAAGCAGCGCCTGATTTCCCTGCGCAGCGATGAGCACACCGACTCCGGTTTCGCGCGGGCCCTCGGCGGCGGCAAATCCCGCGTTCAGCAGGGCAGTGCCGCCGATGATGACGGCGACAAAGCTCGCTTTGATGTTCGACATTGCAATTCTCCCGATGATCCCTGTGTCGCCCGAACCTCTCGGTGGCGACTGGTGAGCTAGGTCCAAGAGCTGTGCCAGATCGGAGTTGTAAAACTAACTTATTGAATATATTAAAGTTACTGGATTTTCGTCGCGACCAGACCCTGCTGCGAATTGATTGATTGGCTAAGGTTTGGCGAAACACGCAAAGCTAATCGCGGTTTTCGCCAATTCAGGCAAAATCGAATCGAATCTAGGACTCGGGAATCCCCCAAAAGGTTGGAAAATGGCCGGCCGTTGCTGCCCGCAGCGCTTCGGCTTGAGCGCGGCCTGGGTTAGCATGCGCGGACGTTTCGAACATTCAGGATTGAGATATGCAAATTGCCGAGCGCTGCGTTGCCCACTTCCATTACACCTTGACCAATGAAGCCGGCGAGCAGCTCGACACATCTCGCGGCAGCGAGCCCATGGCCTATCTGCACGGACGGGGCAACATCATTCCGGGCCTGGAAAAGGCGATGGATGGCAAGAAGGTCGGTGACGCATTCAAAGTGACGATCGAGCCGGGCGAAGCCTATGGCGAACGCGTCGAACAGCTGATCCAGGTGGTACCGCGCTCCGCGTTCGGCGGCGTGCCCGAACTGCAACCCGGCATGCGCTTTCAGGCCGAGACCCAGCAGGGTCCGGTGCCGGTGGTGGTCACCGATGTCGGCGACGAGGAAGTGACGGTCGACGGCAACCATCCGCTCGCCGGGCAGACGCTGAACTTCGATGTGGAGGTCACCGAGGTTCGTGAAGCCTCCGTCGAGGAAGTCATGCACGGTCACGTGCATGGTGCAGGCGGTCACGAGCACTGAGTCGGCGCTGACAGGCGCGGTCGCGGGATGAACGCATCAGGGTGGCGGCAGGCATGGGCCGGCTGCCTGTTGCTTGGACTGGCGGCCTGCCGCACAGCCTCGCCGCCCCCCGAGCCGCTGCCGCCGCCCGTGCCCATGACGACCGAGCAGGCACGCGCCGCAGGGCTCGACCCGCTGATTGCACACCTCGTCACCAGTGCGCATCGCACGCCGGCGTTTCGCCAGCGTGATACCGGGCGGCACCCGGCGCAGACGCTGACGTTCTTCGGCATCGATCCGCACGACACCATTGTGGAAATCTGGCCGGGCGGCGGCTGGTATACCGAACTGCTGGCACCGTTCGTACGCGACTGGGGGCAGTACTACGCGGCGCTGCCGCCGGTAGAGGATCCGTCCGGCGACAGCTTCTTTGCGAGTCAGCGACGCCAATTTCTGGGCAAGCTCAATTCACGTCCCGACCTGTACGGCCGGGTCCGGATCGCGGAGGCCGGGCGAGGCGTCAGCGAGATCGTACCGGCGGACACCGCCGACTACGTGTTGAGTTTCCGCAATGTGCACAACTGGATGGTCGGCGGCTACGAGTCGGAGATGTTCCGGGCTTTCCATCTGGCGCTGAAACCTGGCGGTGTGCTCGGCATCGTGGAACATCGGGCCTTGCCGAACACCGATCTAGAGACGATGAAGCGGACGGGATACGTGACCGAGGCCTATGTCCGGGAATTGGCTGAGGCGGCGGGTTTTGAATTGCTGGACGCTTCGGAAGTCAACGCCAATGCCAAGGATTCGACCGAGCATCCGGAAGGCGTATGGACCTTGCCGCCGACGCTGCGGCTCGGCGAACAGGACCGGGAACGCTATCTGTCGATCGGCGAGTCCGACCGCATGACGCTGAAATTCTCGAAACCGCGCTGGCGCTGACAGTTTCGCGGGCATCCATCGGTGGGGCCTGCTGGAAGCTCTGCATAACCACAGCGAGCGAACTCGGTGCGGCGCATCCTTAGCGCTGGCGCGGCACGATCCACACGTTGGTTACGATCAGCGCCAATGAGGCAGCGCCCAGGGACACTGGCAGCATCATCGGCAGCGCCGCGACCCACCACGGCCACAGATGGATGCCCAGCAGTTTCGGCAGCGCCATCAGCACGGACAGCAGAAGCATCGGCGAAGGCAGCACCGCCAACAGCATGCCAAGGCTCGGCGGGCCATGCGGGCTGCCGGCGACTTTGCGCCGTTGTGGCCACAGCTCAAGCTCGGTCGGCAGGTCCGAGCGCGCCGAGCCGACGCTCACCGCGTGCACCATCATTTGTCGATTCCTGATCATGATTCAACCCCGTTCCGTGAGATCGTTACGGACATAGTGGGTAGTGAGAATCGAACCCATATGGCCGATTCCTACTGTAGTGCTTGGACCCCTATTTCGGATACAGGTTCGACTCGACGAGCGGATTGGGGCGACAGACGGTCGCGTACGGCGCAAGCGGAAGCCCTCAAAGCCCTGTTGCCGCAGCCCGGAGAGCGTTCGCATCGGCGATCCGCGAGGATCAGGTGCAGGCGAGACACTATCTCAGCGCGAGACACAAGGTATCGGTCAATGCGATCAGCTGTTCCGACCGCGTGTCGATCAGCCAAGCCAGCCGTGGGGGATCGAACTCGTCCCCACGCGCAATCGCGTCGTCACAGAACTGGGCCAGCAGGCTCAGGCTCTGCGCAGCTTCCGACTCAATGAGCGCCTCGTCGGCCAACAGGCCGAACAGCGCCGGGCAGTAACGCGGTAGTGTCCGTCCCCGATCTTCCAGCAGACGAGCCGCCAAGTCGGTCACGCCGCGCATGGCGCGGATCAGACCCAGCAAGGCCGCATCCTGCACGCGTTCGTCGTGTGCGAAATCCGCCGAGCCGCTGAGCAGACCGGCACGATCGAGCTCGCGTTGCACGGCGGTGGCGGTAAGCGCTAGATATTCGAACATGCGGGCTTGGCATAGAGGACGCTCCCATAGCCTACCGAAGCATCACTGAAGACGTTGGGTGGCTGCGCAGGTCGATCATGGACCAGCCGCGGCGCCGAACAACGCGGCGTCAAACCTCAATGCCCGCTTCGGCGCCGCCCACGCCCGTGATGCAGTTCCACAGGCAAGCCAGCGCCCTTGGCTTGCAGGCATGGGCACAGCAACCGCAGCATGTGGGGGTGACGATATCGGCTACCTTATCCCTCAAGGTATCGCCCAAGGCTTCGCGCAACGCGATCCTGGGCTGGCATGGCGATGCCCTGAAGCTGTCGGTCACGGCCGCGCCAGAACGCGGCAAGGCCAATGAGGCCGTGATCGCACTGCTGGCGAAACAGCTCGGCATCGCCAAATCGGCGCTGAACATTACGGCCGGCCATAGTCGGTCGCGCAAGACCGTCGAGATTTCGGGGCTCACGGCCGAGGAGCTGCATCGCGGACTCGGCTGCTAGACTTGGCCACTGTCTGACCATCACCCGCCGACCGGCGGGCCAGTACCGTGACCCACACCACCACCGAAACCACCGTCGACCTCAGCCGCCTGCCCCGTCGCGCACGCACCGAGTCGCTCAAACTCAACAAGCGCCTGCGGCGTCTTGTGGGCCAGGCGATTCAGGATTACCGCATGATCGAGCACGGCGACCGCGTGATGGTCTGCCTGTCCGGTGGCAAGGACAGCTACACGATGCTGGATATTCTGCTGCAGCTGCGTGAGAAGGCGCCGGTGGATTTCGAGATTCACGCCGTCAATCTCGACCAGAAGCAGCCCGGCTTTCCGGAGCACATCCTGCCGGAGTATCTCGCCGACCTCGACATTGCGTACACGATCATCGAGCAGGACACCTATTCGGTGGTCAAGCGCGTGATCCCGGAAGGCAAGACGATGTGCTCGCTGTGCTCGCGGCTGCGGCGCGGCGCGCTGTACACCTTTGCCGCCGAACACGGCTACACCAAGATCGCACTCGGCCATCACAAGGACGACATCGTCGCGACCTTCTTCCTCAACCTGTTTTTTGGCGGGCGGCTGGCGGCGATGCCCCCCAAGCTGCGCTCCGACGACGGCCGAAATATGGTGATCCGCCCGCTGGCCTACTGCCGTGAACGCGACATTGCGAGTTACGCCGAGGAGCGTGCCTTCCCGATCATCCCGTGCACGCTCTGCGGCTCGCAGGACAATCTGCAGCGTCAGCAGGTACGCCGCATGATCGCCGACTGGGAACGCAGCGATCCCTCGCGAATCGAGCACATCTTCACCTCGCTGTGCAATGTGCAGCCCTCCCAACTGGCCGACCGCGTGCTGTTCGATTTCGCCAACCTGGAGGGCCGCAACGCGCCCGATCATGACTGGCTGATGCCGGGCACAGCGTCCACGGCGGAATAGAAAAACCAATGAGCCAGCGTTTCGCCGGCACGCTATGCACACTGTTCACGCTGGCCGTGTTGCTCTGGCTTGCCCCGGCCGCCGCCCAGGACCAGGCGCCGTTCCTGTGGCGCATCGATGGCGCCAGAACCACCCACTACCTGCTCGGCTCGATCCATCTGCTCCCGGAATCCGAAGCAGTGCTTCCACCAGCCTATGAGCGCGCACTGAAGGCCAGTGATGTGGTGGTATTCGAAACCGATTTCGACGCGCTTCAGGAACCGGACACGCAACAGCGATTCCTCACCGCCGCACGCGCGCCGATGCCCGGCGGACTGCGCGGACAATTGCATGCCGAGACCTACCACGCCCTGAGCGAACACCTCGGCGGACTGGGCCTGCCGGCCGAGTCCTTCGACTCGTTCAAACCCTGGTTCGTAGCGATGTCGCTGGAACTGCTGCGCTATCAACGCGCCGGCTTTGCGGCCGAGTACGGTATCGACGGCCGCCTGTTCAAGCGCGCGCTTGACGGCGGCAAGACCATCGAATGGCTGGAAAGCGTGGACCAGCAGATCCACGTGCTGTCCGGCATGGGTCCCGCCGTCGAGGAAGCCTACCTGCGTGCCGCCATCGAGGAAGACCAACCGAGCGGCCCGCAACCCGAAGCCCTGCTGCGTATCTGGCGACAAAGCGACACCGCGGCGCTGGCCGAGAACATCGCCGAAATGAAAAGCGACTACCCTGAAATCTACTGGCGCGTGCTGTCGGGACGCAACGCTGGCTGGCTCGCAAACCTGCGCCAGCGACTCGATGGCCGCAGCCCGACCATGATTGTCGTCGGCGCCGCACACCTCGTCGGCGGCGACGGGCTGCTGCAAACGCTGGAGGCTGACGGCTACACGCCAACGCCGGTCGAGGCCGACATGGCGCCGACGCAGCCTTGAGGCTGCGTCGTCATCAGGCGACCGTCAGAAGAAACCGGCCATCGCGTAGGCGGTACGCTCGAACATCTGCGACTGCGCCTCCTCGAGTTCGAGATTGGCCTTGTTGGCGGTGGTGACGATGCGCGTGCGGTAGTCCTTGCGGTCACTGACTTCCGAAACGCTCTGCCGCGACGAACCGGCGTCCGCAACCTGATTGTCGAGCTGCGTATCGCGCCGGACGAACACACCGTCGGCAACGCGTTCGCGAATGGAGATGTCCGCCACCAGCATGTAGGTCACGTCCTTGACCAAGCTGTTGGCGACCAGCGAGGCGCCGCTGGCGAGGATGCCGCCGGCCACCGCTCCGCCCCAGGTATTTCCGGAGTTGGAACCGATCACCGCGCCCGCCGCGCTGCCGGCAAAGGTTTCGCCACCACCGACGTAACCCTGCTGGAGTGCCGCCTGCGCCGCATTGGGGCTGGCCTTTTCCAGGTTCAGCACGTAAACCAGCATCTGGAAGTGCGCGCTGTCGGGATCGTCCACGATGCGATAGCCGCCGCCATTGTTGGTGAACTGCTGCGCCACGAACTGCCTGAACTGAACCCGGTCGAATTCCGGGACGCCGCTGCGCACATCCAGGTAGATGGTGCGATCGGATGCACCGACCGGGTCCACGAAGACCGCCGTACTGGTCCGGGCCTGAACGTCGAGGTCCTTTTTGCTGAGGGCCACGGAAGTCGCGGCGCAGCCGCCCAGCGAAGCGGCAAGCGTACCCGCCAGCAGCAGCGCGGAAATTTTACGAACGATGGTATTCATGCTGTCCCCTAGAAGCGAAGTTGCGGTGGGTCGGTGCCGCGCAGGGTTGGTCAGCCCTCGATACCCTGTCGTCGCCACCGTTGAGTCGCGGCCGGCCGTTGCCGGCCGCCAACGGCTACCAGTAGCGGCCGTAATAGCGGTGGTAGTAGACGCAGTTGCGGTAGTCGCCGTATCGGTAGTAGCGGTAGCGCGAGAGGTGCGAGCAGGTCCAGCCGGGCTGCCAGTACGTGGGTGGGGTCTTGACCGGTTGCAGGTCTTTCTTCATCGCCTCGTCGGCGTAGTGTTTGGCCTTTTCCACATCGCCCGGATCAAAGGGCCTGGCCATCACTTCACTGTTGAGCTGTTCCTGCATTTGTCGACGCTGCTCCTCATCCAGCGCGTCGACCTGGGTGCTCAACAGCAGCAGCCCGATGATTGCCAGCCTTGCCTGCTTCATGTCTCCGCCATCCCTGTCGGATCGTCGCAGTCCCTGTGCCGGCGTCGAGGCGTATTGGCCGGCCCCCCTGGGCTATTGCGACGCCGCCGCGATTTCATCCCTGAATCACGTCGCTACTGCTTGCGGTGCCTCGGTCGCGGTCGAGTATTTCATAGGCCTGGCTTGCAAAAAATCACCTACCTAGGTGATTTTTTGCATTGATCCAAGAAAAACGGCGAGTCTGAAGATCACTATAGAAATCTCCACTGCCCATGCCGGTTCTGACGGAGCCGCTCGAACGGGATCGAGCCTGCGGACGAAGTCGCACCTGCCATGCGAAGATCAGCCCACCGCAAGGGGAGTTCACCGATGAGCACTGCCGATTCACTTGAAACCTCGATCGAAAAGGGTCCGCATACGGCAGTGCACGCGCTTGCCGGCCGCTGGCGGGGTCACACGAAGGTCTGGTTCGAGCCCGGCAAGATCGGCGATGAATCCGACTACGAGGCGAGCATCAAACTGATTCTGGGCGGGCGCTTCGCCCTACTGGAGTACGAGGGGGCAATGCTCGGAAAGCCGCTGCAGGGCATCGCGATCATCGGCTATCACTTCGATGCTCAGGCCTATGAAATGGCGTGGATTGACAGTGCCCACATGGGCAGCGCGATCATGTTCGCCAGCAGCGCAGCAAAGCCCGCCGGACTGTCGGTGCTGGGCCGGTACGGCGGGCACGACGGATCGCCGGCCTGGGGATGGCGCACGGCTTTCGAACGGAGCGATGAAAACCGGCTGATCGTCAGCGCCTACAACGTCACACCGGATGGTGAAGAGTCGCTGGCGGTGGAAACGGACTACCGCCGCAGCGGCTCCTGAGCGGGGCCTCGGCGAGTCGCCGGCACGGACGAGGCGCCTAGGCTGGCCGGATCGCAAACCCGAAACGAGCCGGCCAATGGACGCAGCCACGACCGCCGACGCGCCAACCGATTGGCTGGGTCTGCGTCTGCGGGCGCAGCTCGGCGCCAGACTGTGGTCGCTTTCGCAAAAATGGACGGCGGCATTACCTGGTAACACCGAGCCCCCGAGGCGTCGCTCATTCCTCGGGCGTCGAAGCCGTGGCGTCGCACAGCCCCTGCCCGATCCGATCCAGGGCCCGGCTGTAGGCCGGTTCGACCTCTTCGTTCGCGGCCACGTTGAAGCCGACGTCCTTGAGCAGACCATCGCGCAGTCCGTAGACCCAGGCGTGCACCGTCAGCGCCTGACCGCGCGCCCAGGCATCGCGCACGATGGTCGTACGGCAGGCGTTGCGGGCGGCCTCCAGTGCGTTGTATTCGCACATGCGATCGACTTCTTCGGTCGTGGCCTGCACGCCTTTTATCTTGAGACCGTGCTTGTCGCTGATGTCCTGAATATGCCGCAGCCAGTTGTCGATCAGCCCGAAGCCCTGGCTTTCGAGCGCGGCGCGCACGCCGCCGCAACCATAGTGGCCCACCACCATGAGGTGCTCGACACGGAGCACGTCGACGGCGAACTGCATCACCGACAGGCAGTTGAGGTCGCTGTGCACCACGAGGTTGGCGACATTGCGGTGCACGAACAGCTCGCCCGGCAGCAGGCCGGTGATCTGGTTCGCCGGCACGCGTGAATCGGCACAGCCGATCCACAGATACTTCGGCGCCTGCAATTTCGAAAGGCGCTCAAAGAAACCGGGGTCCTCGGATTTGACCTGGGTCGCCCAGGCCGCATTGCTGTCGAAGAGATGGGTGAGCTTGTGCATGAGGTGATTATTGCAGGCTTCATGCCGGCCCGCCGCCCCCGTCTGGTTCGTCGCCAACCGGCGCGCGCGGGTCCATCTCGGCGATCTGCGGGGTGGTGGCCTGAGTCGGCGCGAACGGCGCCTGCAGACTGGGCAGCAAGGCCGGCGTGGTCCGCAGTCGCAGTCCGACAAAGGCTGCAAACACGATCAGCACGACGGCCATGCCGTAATAAAGTCCGCCCGGCCCGAGCAGCGACATGGCGCCGGCAACGATCACCGGCCCGGTGCACTGACCGATCCCCCAGAAAGTCAGCAAGGCGGCGTTGGCGCCGACCAGATCGCGCCCCGGCAGCTGGTCGTGCGTCAGCGCCAACACCGACGGATAAAGACAGGCGAGCACGCCGGTGAACAGCATCGAGCTGAGAAACAGCGCGGCGATCGAGGTCTGCCCCAGGGCCGCGATGCCCAGCGAGGCAGCGGCGGCGACCAGTGCGATCAGCAGGATCATGCGTCGGCGGTCGAGCCGGTCGCCGAGCCGGCCCGCCGGATACTGCAACAGCATCGAGGCCAGCACGGCGCAGGCCATGTAGGCGGCGACCAGGCTGGTGCCGCCGCCGGTACGCGCCAAATGCACGGGCGCCAATGAATAGAAGGCGCTGGACGCGAAACCGCCGGCAAACGCACCGGCCACACCCAGCGGCGCCACGCGCATCAGCAGCGACAGCGGCAGACGCCGGATTTCGGCCGGCGGCGGCGCCTGCAAACCGGTCAGGCAAAGCGGTACCGAGGCTAGCACCAGCAAGGCCGCCGCCAAGCTGTACGGTCGAAAATCGGCCGGGTCTCCGGCGGCCACCAGCAACTGACCGCCAGCGCCGGCAAGGTAATAGGTGACCATGTACACCGCCAGAAATCGGCCACGCGTTTGCGGCTTGGCATGGGCATTGACCCAGGATTCGAGCACCACCATCAGAATCGCGCCGCAGAACCCGTTGAGCGCACGCAGCAGGGCCCAGAACACGCCGTCGATTCCGATCGCATAGGCCAATCCGGCACAACCGGTGATCGCAGCCAGCGCCGAGAAGGCACGTATGTGCCCGGCGCGGCGGATCAATCGCGGCCCAAACCAAGTGCCAGCGACGAAGCCCACAGAATACTGCGTGAGAATCAGGCCGATCGTCGCCGCGCCGTAGGCTTCGTGCGACAGGCGCAGGGCGACATTGGTGCCGAGCAGCATGTTGCCGGCGATGAACAGTGCCGCGGCCATGAAGACGGCGGCGGCGGAGGCGACCAGCGAGAGCATGGCGGTCAATCGATCAGGACTGGATTGCGGCGACCGGCGGCCGGCCGGTCAGGTCCACATAGTGTAGCGGAGGCCCGACTCGCAATCGGGCGATCGGCTCGCTTCAGCGCCGGTTGCCGGGCGATCGCGCGGGCGGCAACAGACGGGTGCAATCCTCGCCGGCACCGCCAAGACGTCGATCCATGCAATCCATCAAAGGCTGCCGCTGCGGCCCGGGCAGTTCCCGCCAGGCATGGAAACGTTCGCGCAAAAGATCGCGTTGCTGCGGCGGCAGACTCCGGAATTCGCGCCAGCGGTCACGCAGCGCGTCGCGCTGGTCCGGCGACATTTCATTGAAGCGCTCGGCGTAGCGGCGCAATTCGCGCTTTTCCTCATCGGGCATGGTCTTGAACCGCTCGAACTTCTTCTCCGCCTGCTCGCGCTCCTCCGAGGACATACGACTCCAGCGCTCAGCGCCTTGGGCGAGTCGCTGCTGGCGTTGTGGCGAAAAGTCGTCCCATTCGTCCTCGTAGCGTTCCAGCACTTCACGCTGTTGACTGTCCAGTTGCTCCCAGCTCAGCGGCGCCGATTCTGGACGCGCCAGACACGGCAGGCTGATCAGACAGCCAAACGTCAGCAGCAGCCCCGCCAGCGAGCACCGTAGCGTTCGTGGACTCTTTTCATTCAGACTGCTGCGGCCCTCAGACCTTGCCATCCAGATCTTCCAGCCAGATCACCAGATCGAGATCTTCGTAGAGCTCGGCGGACATCGGCATGCTTTCTTCCTGGGCCAACCACTCCAGGGTTTCGGCGCTGGGCGCCGAGGCGCCACGCGATACAGCCTGCCACGGCGACCACAGCGTCAGCGCAAGTGCCGCCACGGCCAAGCCTGGCAAGGCCAGCCAGCCACGGCGATTCGATATCAGCGTGCCGCCGCCGACCAAGGCGAGTCCGCGCGCGAACAGGCCTTGTGGCACTGCATCGAGCGCACGACGGCGCGCAGCGGCCAAACGCACCGCCGTCATCGGATCGATCGCAGCCTCTTCGCGGCGCAGACGTTCACGCAGCGCCTGAACCAAGGCCTCGTCGTCCTGGATTTCGAACAATCTCGACTTTTCGTTCATGACCAAACCTCTGCCAACTGTCCGCGCAGCTTGGCCAGCGCGCGCGACAGATGCGTTTTCACACTGCCGTCGGAACAGCCCATGGTCTGCGCGGTCTGTTCCACCGACAACCCCTCCCAAACCCGCAGCGAGAACGCCTCACGCTGTCGCTGCGGCAAATCCTCCAAGGCCTCCCACAGCCGGCGCATCGCCTCGTCCCGCATCAAGGCATCGGCATCCGGTATCGGCGCCTGATCCGGCAGACGCTCGATCGGATCGCTGTCGTCCTCCGGGTCCGCGCTCGACGAGCCCCAGGCCAGCCAGCGATTCCGCACCTTGCGCCGCCGGCGCCAATCCTGAATCGCGTTCTCAAGGATGCGATGAAACAGGGCCGGCCATTCCTCGGGTGGCTTATCGGCATAACTCTTGGCCAGACGCATCATCGCGTCCTGCACGATGTCCAGGGCCTCATCGCGGTCGCGCGTCGCGATATCCGCGATCCGGAAGGCGCGGCGCTCGACGGAGGCGAGAAACTGGTCGAGTGCACGCGTATCACGCATCGGCCGTGCCGGATTCAGGCCCGCCAGCGGTACCGCAAGCGCTTGCTTGTTCATCGTCACCCATTCGCTCTATTGTGACCGTTCCCCGCCAAGAACGCCGGCCGGGGCCTTGCGTTGACACGAAGCGGTGCGCGCGAACCCGATCAATTATGCACATCCACTGCCCGGTTCGGGAGATTGCCGGCTCGTCAAGCCCATTTATCAAACTGGCTGGAAACTTTGTCGCAACCCATTGAATTAAAAAGAATTAAAACCGTCATCGGACGTTCATACCGGATTCAGCATAAAAACCTCGCCCCTGAAATGACGCGTCGCACCAAACCTTCCCCATAGTTATCCACAGGCTTGAGCACACTCGAACTGGTTTCGGTCGCCGTGGCGACCCCGCTTTACAGGCTCTTTGATTACCTGGCGCCTGCGGCGATGCATGCCCGCCTCCAGCCCGGAGTACGTGTGCGCGTGCCGTTCGGCAAACGCACGGTCGTGGGCGTGGTGGTCGAGCCACCGCGCAGCAGTTCCCCGGGCGACTTCAAATACCGTCCACCGCTGGCGCTGCTGGACGAGACACCACTACTGTCTGCGGACGTGCTCGAACTGCTGCGCTGGGCCGCCCAGTACTACCAGTATCCACTGGGCCGCGTCATCGAGGCCGCGCTACCCGGCCCCTTGCGCCGCGGCAACGCGGCTCGGGATTCGAGCCCCGCCTGGGTTCGTCTCAGTGTCGCCGGCACCATGGCCAAACCACCGTCGCGCGCCCATCGATTGCTCGGCCTGCTCGACGAACTGGCGCAGGGGCCCCGCCCCGACGATGCCCTGGACGGCGCCACACTGCGCAAGGCGCGCGACAAGGGCTGGATCGAAGACTGTCATGCACCACCGGCCGCGTCCGGCATCGCCGCCGACGCGCCGGAACCCAGCGCTGCGCAATGCGAGGTGCTGCGCGAACTGCGCGCGGCACCGGGTTTCACGGTCAGCCTGCTCGAAGGCGTCACCGGCAGCGGCAAGACCGAAATCTATCTGCAAGCTGCGGCGGACGCCCTGAGCCGGAGCCAACAGGCGCTGATTCTGGTGCCCGAAATCGGGCTCACACCGCAGCTGGTGAGCCGCTTTGAGGCGCGCTTTCCGGGACGGGTCGCTCCGTTTCATTCCGGCATGAGCGAATCGCAGCGCGCCCAGTCCTGGCTGGCAGCGCGCGACGGCCGCGCCGATATCGTCATCGGTACGCGCTCCGCAGTGTTCGTCCCGTTCAGGCAACTCGGCATCGTGGTGGTGGACGAGGAACATGACGCTTCGTACAAACAACAGGAAGGCTTTCGCTATTCGGCGCGGGACACCGCGGTATTTCGCGCGCAACAGTGGAAGGCGCCGGTGATCCTCGGCAGTGCCACACCCTCGCTGGAAACCCTGGCCAACGCCCGCGCCGGGCGCTACCGGCATCTGCGCCTGCCGCAGCGCGTGCATCAGGCCGCGCCGCCGCGCATCGATCTGGTGGACGCGCGTGGTCAGGCGATGAGCCATGGCCTGACGTCGAGCCTGCTGGCCACCACCGAAAGGCATCTATCCGCCGGCGGGCAGGTGCTGCTGTTCATCAACCGGCGCGGTTTCGCGCCGGCACTGCTGTGCCGGGAATGCGGCTGGGTCGCACCGTGCAAGCGCTGCGATGCGCGCATGACGCTGCACCGCTCGCGTTCCCGGCTGATCTGCCACCACTGCGGCTACGAAACCGTGGTGCCGCAACAGTGCGGCAAGTGCCAGGCGCATGCGCTGGCGCCGGTCGGCCAGGGCACCGAACGCATCGAAGACGCACTGCGCGAACGATTCCCGAACCATCGCGTGGAACGCTTCGATTCAGACCGCGTGCGTCGCGCCGGAGAGCTGGAACGCCTGCTGCGCGACGTCGCCAGCGGCGACATCCACATTCTGGTCGGCACTCAGATGCTGGCCAAGGGGCACGATTTCGCCGGCCTGAGCATGGTCGGCATCGTCAGCGTGGATCAGGCCCTGTTCGGCGTGGACTTTCGTGCGCTGGAACGCATGGGCCAGTTGGTGGTACAGGTCGCGGGCCGCGCCGGACGCGGCGCCGAAGCCGGCGAGGTCTTGCTGCAGACGCATGAGCCGCAACATCCCAAGCTGCGCACCCTGATCGAGCACGGCTACGGCCCGTTCGCCGACGAACTGCTGGCCGAACGCATCGACAGCGGCCTGCCGCCGGCATCGCATCTGGCGCTGTTGCGCGCCGAGTCGCTAGACGCGGCCGCCGCGATGCGCTTCCTGCAAGACGCCAAGGCCAAGCTCAAGACGCAGCTCGGCACGCGCCGTGGCGTGGCGGCCTTGGGCCCGGTGACGGCGCCGATGGAGCGCCGCGCGGCACGCTGGCGCGCGCAATTGCTGCTGCAGGCCGAAAAGCGCGCCCCCTTGCAGCGCGCGCTGTCGGCCTGGGTGCCCGGTCTGGGCGAGCTGCCATCCGCACGCCAGGTTCGCTGGTCGATCGATGTCGATCCGGTGGACCTGTATTGAACCTCGGCTCGCGGCCATTACGGCGCACGGGTAAACTTCGCGCCCAGCTTTCCCGGGCGTGACCCGCCCGCTTTCCCGTTCCGATGAAACAACAACTGCAAGCCCTGTTCCGGCAGGCGATCGAAAGCCTGATCGCGGACCTCGGCGTAGACGCCCTGCCGCCCGAAACCGTCCAGATCGACGAGGCCAAGGATCCTAAGTTCGGTGACTTCGCCTGCAACCTGGCGATGGTCATGGCCAAGCCGCTGCGCATGCCACCGCGCAGGCTCGCCGAGGCCCTGGTCGAGAAGCTGCCGGATTCCGCACTGGTGGACCGCATTGAGATCGCCGGCCCGGGCTTCATCAACGTGTTCGTAACGGCTGCGGCGCAGCAGCAGATCGTCCCGACGATCTTTGCGCAGGGCGAGGACTACGGCCATGACCGCTCCGGCGCGCGCGGCAGCATCCTCGTGGAGTTCGTCTCGGCCAACCCGACCGGGCCGATGCATGTCGGTCACGGCCGCCAGGCCGCCTACGGCGACGCGCTGGCCAACATCCTCGCCGCCGCCGGCTGGACCGTGCAGCGCGAGTACTACATCAATGACGCCGGCCGCCAGGTCGACGTGCTGGCCGTGTCGGTGTGGGTGCGCACGCTCAATCGCAGCGGACGACTACCGGCACCGCTGGCGATTCCGTCGCGCGGCTATCCGGCCGACTATGTCGAACAGGTCGCCGAACGCCTGCTCGCCACCGGCGACGAGCAGTGGCTGCCGGCCACGCTGGACGTGTCCGACCTGCCGCCGGATGACGCCAACGACAAGGCCCAGGCCGAACGGCATCTCGACGCCTGGATCCGCAAGGCCAAGGCGACGCTGGGCGAATCCGCCTATGCCGAGCTGCGCGACTATGCGATCCGAGACCAGCTCGCCCACATCCACCAGACCCTGGACCGCTTCGGGGTGCGCTACGACCGCTGGTATTCGGAGCGGATGCTGGTCGAGTCCGGCGCGGCGGCGAAGGCACTGGAATCGCTGCGCGATTCCGGCCACGTCTACGAGCAGGACGGCGCGCTGTGGTTCGCCACCGAGAAGTTCGGCGATGAAAAGGATCGCGTGCTGATCAAGGCCGACGGCGCCGCGACCTATTTCGCCAACGA
Source organism: Gammaproteobacteria bacterium (assembly GCA_022599775.1). Classification (GTDB taxonomy): domain Bacteria; phylum Pseudomonadota; class Gammaproteobacteria; order Nevskiales; family Nevskiaceae; genus Banduia. The sequence goes on along the minus strand of JAHZLQ010000047.1, from coordinate 20,089 downwards.
CCTCGCCTATCACGTCGACAAGCTGGCGCGCGGCCACAAGACGCTGCTGGACGTATGGGGTGCCGATCATCACGGCTACATCGCGCGCGTGCGCGCCGCGATCAAGGCGCTGACCGGACGTGACGATGCGCTCAATGTGCAGCTGATCCAGTTCGTCACGCTGTCGTCCGGGCGCATGGGCAAGCGCAGCGGCAACTTCGTCACCTTCGAGGAACTGATCCGCGAAGTCGGCGTGGACGCCACGCGCTTCTTCTACCTGATGCGCTCCAACGAGCAGCATCTGGAATTCGATCTGGAGCTGGCCCGTTCGCAGAGCAACGACAACCCGGTGTACTACGTGCAGTACGCGCACGCGCGGATTCATTCGGTGTTCCGCCAGGCCGCCGAACGCGGCATCGAATGGAACCGCGAGCAGGCCCTGGGCAAGCTCGAACGGCTCACGGAAACGCACGAAAAGGCCCTGCTGGCGGCGCTCGCGCGCTACCCCGAGGTGGTGAACAACTGCGCGCTCAATTCGGCGCCGCACACGCTCACGCACTATCTGCGCGATACCGCCGACGCCCTGCACAGCTATTACAACGCACACGCATTTCTGGTCGACGACGCCGAGCTGCGTGATGCGCGGCTGGCGCTGGTGGACGCCACCGGCCAGGTGCTGCGCAATGGCCTGGGCCTGATCGGCGTGGCCGCGCCGGAGAAGATGTAGTGCCGCGCGACTACGCTCCGAGAAGCCGCAACCAGAAGCGCCCCGCCAAACGCAGCCACGCGCGGGGCAAGCAGGGATTGCCCGGTTGGCTATGGATGGTCGTCGGTCTGTCGATCGGGCTGGTGGTGGCCGCGATCGTCTACATCGGCCGCCCGACCGGTGAACCAGCGGCTACGCCGGTGGTCCGCACCGAAGCCACGGCCGCGGCGCCGGCCAGCGCCGCGCGCAGCCAATCGCCGCCCCTGCCCCCCAAGGAAAAGCCGCGCTTTTCGTTCTACGAACTGCTGCCGAGCTATGAGGTGGTCGTTCCCGAAGCCACCGACAAGACCGTCGGCGGAAAGCCCGGCGCAGTCCCGGTAGTGCCGCCCGGGCAGTACGTGATCCAGGTCGGCTCGTTCCGCTCATCGGGCGAGGCCGAATCGCAAAAGGCCAAACTGGCTCTGCTGGGGATCGAATCCCGCGTCGAATCGGTGACGATCGACAACCGCGACACCTGGTATCGCGTGCGTGTGGGACCGATCGACGACCCGAAGAAGGTCCAGACGACCGTGCAGACGCTCAACGTGCATGAGTTCGAGAGCCTGCTGATGCGCGTCAAGAGCTGAGCCTTCCCGCCAGCAAGGCGGCGGCTTGCCAGCCCACAATCCGCTGCGCATTCTTGTGCCAGCCCATTTTTCAATCCGGACACCACGCACCGATGAAACTCGCCACCATGGTCGGCACCGCCCTGCTTGCCCTGTCCGCCCCGATCCAGGCCGAGGTTCATCGCGTCGAAATCGGCAGCGTGGTGCTCGAAGACGTGCCGTCGATTCCCGAGACTCTGGCCGAGCAGACCAACCGCTACCAGCAGTCGCGCTCCGCTTCGTTTCAGGGCTGGCTCGCCGATGGCAGCATCCTCATCAGCACGCGTTTCGGTGAAACCACCCAGGTGCACCACGTGCAGCGGCCGATGGCAGCACGCGAACAGCTCTCCTTCTATGCCGAGCCGGTCGGGGGCGTCAGCATCGCGCCCAACGGCAAGGGCTTCATCTTCAGCAAGGACGTCGGCGGCGGTGAGTCCTACCAGCTCTACTGGTACGAGCTCGGCAGCGGCGACATACGCCTGCTCACCGACGGCCAGTCTCGCAACAGCGGCGGCCTCTGGTCGAATGCCGGCGATCGTTACGCGTACTCCACCACGCAGCGCAATGGTAGCGATACCGACATCCATTTCAGTGCGCTCGGCGCACCGAAAAGCACGCCGCTGGTCGAGGATCAAGGTGCCTGGTATGCCTTGGACTGGTCGCCGGACGATCGGCAGTTGCTGGTGATGCGCTATCGCTCGATCAGCGACAGCGAAGTCTGGATCGTCGACACCGTGACCGGCGAGCGCACGCCGTTTCGCCCGAGCGAGACACCGGTCGCCTACGGCAATGCCCTTTTTTCGCGCGATGGCAAGGGCATCTACTACAGCAGCGACGAAGGCAGCGAATTCCTGACGCTGCGCTACGATGATCTCGAAACCGGCGAGACCACGCCGATCAGTGCCGCGATTCCCTGGGATATCGAGGAATTCGCACTGGCCGACGACGGCCGCTACCTCGCCTTCACGGTCAACGCCGACGGCAGTGATGATCTTTATCTGCAGGACCTGCGCGTCAACGGCATGGTGCCGGTGCCGGATCTGCCGCTGGGCCTGGTGCGCAATCTCGAATTCAGCCCCGACGGAAACTCGCTGGGCTTCCTGCTCAACAACGCCCGTACCCCCAGCGACGTCTATTCCTTCGAGGTCGGGCAAAGCCGCCTGAGCCGCTGGACCCGCTCCGAGACCGGCGGACTCGATGCCGGCGAATTCATCCTGCCGACCCTGGTGCGCTATCCCACGTTCGACAAGCTCGATGGCCGTACCCGCAGCATCCCGGCGTTCTACTACGCGCCGAAGACTCCCGGCCCGCATCCGGTACTGATCAGCATTCACGGCGGCCCCGAATCCCAGGCACTGCCGAGCTACAACCCGATGGTCCAGTTCTACCTGCGCGAACTCGGCATCGCCGTGCTGGTACCGAACGTGCGCGGGTCGGCCGGCTATGGCAAGAACTACCTGGCGCTCGACAACGGCAGGAAACGCGAGGACTCGGTCAAGGACATCGGCGCCCTGCTCGACTGGATCGAGACCCAACCGCAGCTCGACGCCCAGCGCGTGGCGCTGATCGGCGGTTCCTACGGCGGCTACATGGTGCTGGCGGGCATGACGCACTACAACGACCGTCTGCGCGCCGGAATCGACATCGTCGGCATCAGCAACTTCGTGACCTTCCTTGAAAATACCAAGGACTACCGCCGCGACCTGCGCCGTGCCGAATATGGCGACGAGTCCGACCCGGCCATGCGCGAATTTCTGCAGAAAATCTCGCCGACCGAGAATGCCGGCAACATCACCAAGCCACTGTTCATCGCGCAAGGTGCCAACGACCCGCGGGTCCCCCAGTCCGAAGCCGAGCAGATGGCCGAAACCATCCGCGGGAACGGTGGCAAGGTGTGGACCCTGCTGGCCCGCGACGAAGGCCACGGCTTCAAGAAAAAATCGAACCGGGACCTTTATCAGAACGCCGTCGTATTGTTCCTGCAGCAGCATCTGCTGGGCGACGCGCCGGAATCGGCTGGCGATGCAGCGGCGCCCGTCGAGACCAGCGAGTCCGGCGATCCGCCCTGATGTTCGAAGGCTCACTGTGGCTGTTTCCGGACACCGCATTGGCTGCCTGGCTGCAATCCCGCATTGATGTACTGTGCGCCCGCTTCGGCACGCCCCGGTTTCGTGCGCATCTGACGCTGCTGGGCGGCATCGGCCCGATCGACGAGGCCGACGCCGAGATCCGTACGCGCGAACTCGCCCCGCGCTTGCCGCCGCTGTTGCTGGAACCCACGGGGCTACACGGCTATGACGAGTACTTCCGCACCCTGGTGCTGGACGTGGTCGACACGCCCGCCCTGTGCGAGGCGCGGCGTCTGGCCGCAGCCCGCTTCGGCGTACCCAAGCCTGCATTCAAACCCCATCTGAGCCTGATCTATGGCGGAATCACGCCGGCCATGGCGACGGAACTCGCGTCCTCGCTGTCGGCGCCGTGGGCACCGGAGGCCATGGCAACGGCGCTCGCCACCAGCACCGCGCGCGGCGGCGTGCCGGTGCCTGCCTGGATCACCGGCGCCGAGACAGGGCTGCGCCGGCGCTGACCTAGCGCCGGTTCATCGCCGGGCAACCCGCCCCGGCCGAGACTCCGTAGAGGAAATTCGTAGAAACGAAGGACGGTGCGAGATGAATGCGAGCGCGAGACGTGGCACGTCAGCGGCACTGCTAGTGTTGCTTGCAATGGCGGGGCCGGTGGGGGCCGCCGATCCGGCGGCCGCGAGCGACGCCGAACGCGAACGCTCGCAAGGCTACGCCCTGCTCCATGAAACCCTGACCCTCGCCAAGCGCCTGCCGCTGCTGAGCTACGTCAAGTTCGAGTCCGACCCGCTGGACGAGCTGCTGACACGTGTCGGCAACGACGCCGGTACCACGCTGGAAGAACTGGACCAGTACGCCGCGTCACACCCGCAGATCGACCTGGAACACGCCGGGCTGCCCGAAGTCGAACAGCAGCGCCGCGAACTGACCACCAAGGCGATCGGCAAGGATCTGCTGAGGCGCAGTGGCAGCTCGTTCGAAGTGCTCTACCTGATCGCGATGGCGGACGTGCTGAACCAGTCCCGTCATATTCTTGCGGCGCTGGAAACGCGCGCCGCCGATCCGGCCGGCCAGGAACTGGCGGGCCGGCAGCGACAACGCCTCGACGCGGACTACCAGGACGTGAGCCAGCTGTTGGAGACCTACTTCAAATAAGCCTCCCGGTACGGGGCTCGCGGCCCGAAGTTTGCGTGCGAAATCGGCCTTCGGGCACGACGCCCGTCCGAATGGGGAGCAAGAATGAAGATGCGTACCGCCTGCGCGGGCATGATGCTCGCGCTGACTGTATTGCCGGCCATCGCCGCCAGCGACAGCCAGCAGTTTCTGAGCAAGCGCTGTTCCACGCTGATGCCCAGCGAGGCTGAAATTTCCGTGATCGACAGCCGGATCGACAAATTCCTGGCCAAACGCGGCGCGCGCAGCCAGGTCGGCATGCGTGTCCCCGGCTCGGTCACGGTGCCAGTCTACGTGCACGTCATCAATAGCGGCAGCACGCTCGCGCAGGGCAATGTGCCGCAATCGATGATCGACACGCAGATCTCGGTGCTCAACGACGCCTACGCCGGCACCCCGTTCGTGTTCACGCTGGCGGCCGTTGACCGCACCACCAATGTCGTCTGGTACGGCATGTCACCTGGCAGTTCGGCCGAAGCCGCCGCCAAGAGCGCCTTGCACGCCGGCGAACCGGACGCGCTCAATCTTTATACCGCCAACCCCGGTGGGGGCCTGCTCGGCTGGGCCACCTTCCCGTGGAACTACAGCTCGTCACCTGAGCTGGACGGCGTAGTCGTGCTGTATTCGTCCTTACCCGGAGGCAGCGCCGTCCCCTACGACTTGGGCGACACCGGCACCCACGAGGTGGGCCACTGGCTGGGGCTTTATCACACCTTCCAGGGCGGCTGCTCCGTCGCCAATGATCGCGTCGGCGACACACCGGCCGAGCGTTCCCCGGCCTACGGCTGCCCGATGGGGCGCAATTCCTGCCTGGCCTACCCGGGCGACGATCCAGTCACCAATTTCATGGATTACGTCGACGACGACTGCATGGACACGTTCACGGCGGACCAGGGCTCGCGCATGGACACGGTCCACGCGATGTTCCGGGAGCCCTGAACGGCCGCCGGCCCGGTAATGATTGTGGGCCGGGATTGAAGTAGAAGCGGCAAAAGGCCCCGATCCTTGGTATCGGGGCCTTTTTTTGTGGTTCACCCGCGATAGCGGAAGCCATCCAGGTTTTCGGGCGGCCCGTCGGGAGTCACGAATCCGGGGATCTTCGCCATTCCTGAGTTGGCGCGGCACGAGCGATCGCCGCATGGATTCCGGATCGAGCCCGCGGCTCGTCCGGAATGACGACCGTGTGTGCTCAGTAGGGCGCGCGTCATCGTCGAACAGGAATGCCCACGACCCGGCCCAAGCATCGCGCTCACGCCCTCGACAGCGCCCGTCATTCCGGGGCCCGCGCAGCGGGAACCCGGAATCCATACAGCCTCACCGCAAGCCGCAACGACTACGATCCAACAACGCGCATCCGCCTCACAGCAAAAACCAAGGGCCGGCAAACGCCGGCCCTTGGTGTCGCATGAAGCTACGTTTGAACCCGACGCAATCCGGGCCCACTGATCTACGGCATCGCAGCGCACAAGGTGTAGCTACCGGAACCGCTGTAGCTGTAGACACGCCAGCGATACGTCCCAGACGAACCGGACGTATCGATCGCCTCGCTGGAGGTATAGCCCAGCGAACTCGCCGCATTGGTCCATGAGCTGCCGCTCTTGCGCTGCAGGTACAGGTCGAAATCGGCACTACCCGGGCCGGACAGGGCGGCCGAGAAACTGCCGGCGGCGACGGCCACACCCGCGCTGCCCGGTGCATAGGCCGAGGTCCCGGACCCGCTGAGGCTACCGGTGTATTCGGTATAGCCGACGTCACAGGCCCCGCTGCCGCCGCCGGTTCCACCGCCGGCACTCCAGCTCGCTTCCAATGTCACGCCCGAAAAGCTGCTGTAGCCGACAATCGACACGTACCAGGTTCCGGTCGCCGGACTCGGGAAGCTGCAGCTTTCATTATTGCCGTTCTTGTACGGCCGGCAGTCCCAGGCCGAAGTGGTCGGCGCCGCGCCGGCACGCACGTAAAGGTCGGCATCACCGCTGCCGCCGCTGATCGACACCGTGAGATCGCTGGCGCCCGATGGAATCGAGATCGTGAACGTCTGCGTCTCGCCGGAGGCACCGGCGAGCCCGCTGAGCGGTTCGCCGTTTTCAAGCTCGCTGCCACCGGCGGGTGGATCGTCGTCACCACCGCCGCCACCGCCATTGGCCGCGACCACCGCGGCTTCGGCATCGATGATGCCGGCACCGCAACCGGAGCAGGTGACCGGAAACGAACGGGCGGTCGACGTCAGAATGGATTCGACTTCTGCCGGGGTGATCGATCCGTCCACAGCGTAGAGCAGCGCCGCCAGACCAGCGACATGCGGCGTCGCCATCGAGGTGCCCTGGTAGTAGGCATAGCTGTCGCTGCCAGGCGTCGTCGTTCCGCTGTTGAGCGTCGACAGGATGCCGTCAGCATTGCCGCCGCTGAGATCACCGCCCGGTGCCGCGATGTCGACGATGCTGCCGTAATTGGAATAATACGCGCGCCCGCCGCTCGGGCCGACCGCTGCCACCGCGACCACGCCGCTGCAATTGGCGGGGCTGCTGTTGCTGGCATTGGTGTTCTCGTTGCCGGCCGCCACGATCACGGTGGTGCCATTGGCACGCGCCGTGTTGATCGCCGACTGCGAGGTGGAACCGCAGGAGCCGCCGCCGCCCAGCGACATGTTGATCACCTGCGCCGGGTTCGGATTGCTCGGCACACCCGAGACGCTGCCGCCGGACGCCCAAATGATGGCGTCGGCGATATCCGAGGTGTAGCCGCCACATTTTCCGAGCACGCGCAAAGGCAGCACCTTGGCGCTGTGGGCAATGCCGGCCACGCCACTGCCGTTGTTGGTCACCGCCGCAATCGTGCCGGCCACATGCGTGCCGTGCCAGCTGCTGTCGTAGGCCCCGCCACCCACGCCGCACTCACCCGAGGTGGTCCAGTCGCCGGGGTCCTTGGCGTCGGAATCGCGTCCGTTGCCGTCGTTGGCAACGTCGGTGTCGCTGATGAAGTCGTAGCCGCCGATGATGTTTGCCGCCAAATCGGCGTGCGGCCGGTAGCCGGTATCGATCACCGCAACGACCACGCCCGCGCCGGTGGTGATGTCCCAGGCCGGCTCCACGTTCATGCCGCCGCCGCTGCCGTCCGAAAGGTCCCATTGCTCCGAATACCGGGAATCGTTCGGCGTCATCAAGGGATGCATCAGACGGTCCGGCTCGGCGTAGGCCACGCCGGGCAGACGATCCAGCGCCGCGACCAACCGCGCCATCGCCTTGTCGTCGACCCGCTGGCCGATCAGCGTCAGCACCTGGCCGCCGGTGGCGATCTCACGCAAGGGCCGCAGACGCACGCCGTAGCTGGCCGCCGCCAAGCTCAAGGCAGCAGGCACAGTGCGCTCATTGTCACGCTGCAGACGCAATTTGCTGTTGAACTTGACGATGACGCGCTGCTGCGGGCCATCCGCCGCCGCATTCGCCACCGGTAAGCAACACCACCCCAGCACCACGAACAACAAGACACCGAACACGCGACCGGCGTGCGATGAAATGACTGTCATTTTTTCGACTCCACTTGATTGGTTTTCAGGCCATGCGTCACCAGCCGGCGCACGGTCCAGTTGGCAATGGCATGCCGATCCTGGCATGCAGCACATGCGGCCTATTGCGTGCCGCTGCACGCTTCCGGCACAAGCTGGGGCAAACCCTGGGTGGCGGCGAAACGGGCGAGGCAGGCCTGCCTGAAGCCCGTAAGCGATTGATCGCTATGGAGCGCCTGGCTCAGGTACCCTGGGGAAACCCCCAGGTTCGAAAGTGGCACGAAAGCGACATCGGGCCTTGCCGCAAGCTATCCTCCGCGCATGAACACACGCATGCGCATCGGCGAACTGGCGGACCGAAGCGGCGTCAGCCAGCGCACGATCCGCTACTACGAACAACTGGGTCTGCTCGAACCCATGCCGCGCCGCGGCGCCGCATACCGTTACTACGACGATTCCGCCCTCAAGCGCCTCGACAAGATCGCTGCGCTCAAAGGCTTGGGCCTGTCGCTGGACGAGATTGCCGACGTCGCCGCGTACTACTTCGTCTCCGACCCGAAGGCCGTCGTCAGCGGCAAGCGTCGCGTACTCGAAATTCTCGAAACCCACCTCGCCGAAGCCGATGCCCGCATCCACTCGTTGAAGGAAACGCGTCAGCAGATCGTCGGCAACATCGAACGCATTCGCGAATTTCTCGCGCAGCGCTGACGGCACTTGACGTGACTGCTTTCAGCCCATAATCTCCAGTTGACGTTAAGTTGATGTTTTGGGTTCATCTCTCGTATTGGCCGTCGGCCAATACGCCACGAGCTTCGTCTCTACACCCGTCAGGCACGCGCTATTCTCAGTGACGTCTGACCCGTGACCGAAGCCAGGCCGAAAGCTCAGCGCGATTTCTCGCACGCGCGTCAGCGCCGCCGCTTTCCGGCGGCCCGTGCGTCACAAAACCAAGCATCAGTTCAGACCCAGCACCGCAAGGAGCAAGCCATGAAATTTCGTACTCTCGGGCCGAAGGGCCCCGTCGTTTCCGCCATTGGCCTCGGCTGCATGGGCATGAGCGACTTCTACTCCGGACGCGACGATTCCGAATCGCTGGCGACGATCCGGCATGCCTTGGATATCGGTGTCAATTTCCTCGACACCGCCGATGCCTACGGCCCGCACACCAACGAGGAACTGCTTGGCCGCGCGATCGTCGGACGTCGCGATTCGGTGTTCCTGGCCACCAAATTCGGCATCGTTCGCGATTCTGAAAACCCGCAGGCGCGCGGCATCAATGGGCATCCGGACTACGTGGCCGCCAGCGCGGATGCGAGTCTCCGGCGCCTGGGCGTAGACCACATCGATCTGTACTACCAGCATCGCGTCGACAGTGAAGTGCCTATCGAGGACACCGTAGGCGCGATGGCGGAGCTGGTACGGCAGGGCAAGCTACGATACATCGGCCTGTCCGAAGCCTCGGCCGCCACGATCCGGCGCGCGCACGCCGTCCACCCGATCACCGCAGTCCAGAGCGAGTATTCGCTGTGGACCCGCGATCCCGAAGGCAACGGTGTGTTCGAAACCTGCCGCGAACTGGGAATCGGCTTCGTGCCCTACAGCCCTCTGGGTCGTGGTTTTCTCAGCGGCGCCTATCGCTCGCCCGAGGATTTCGGCGACGACGACTACCGCAAGCACAGCCCGCGTTTCCAGGGCGAGAACTTCGCCCGCAATCTGGAGCTGGTCGCGGCGGTGCAGCGCGTTGCCGAAGAGCTCGGTGCCACGGCCTCGCAGGTAGCGCTGGCCTGGGTCTTGGCACGCGACGAAAGTCTGGTGCCAATTCCTGGCACCAAGCGTCGGCACTATCTCGACGAGAACGCCGCGGCTGTCGATCTTGTCCTGCCCGAAACGAAAATCGCCGAACTCGATGCGATCTTTCCTCCGGGCGCAGCGGCCGGCGATCGCTATCAGGCCACGATGATGCAATTGCTCAACGGCTGACCGTCACACTTCATCAGGGAATGTCGCAATGAATGTCGGATTGATCGGGCTCGACGATATGGGTGCCGCCATCGCGCGGCGCCTGCTACAGGCTGGCCATGCGGTATGGGTGTGGGATGCGTCGCATAGCGCCGTCGAAGCGATGTTGGCCTGCGGTGCACAGCCCGCAGTCACGCCGCAGCAGGCGGCGCAAACCGAGCTGCTGCTGTATTCGCTCGAAGACTTGATCTCGCTCGACCGCATGTTCGGCGAAGGCTGGCGGACGGAGCTTCCGCGCGAGGTCGTGCAGGTGAACCTGTGCGATATGTCTGCCGGCAGCGCCGCGCAGCTCTCCGAACAACAGGCGCGGCATGGGCTGCGCTATGTCGCGGCAAGCCTGATCGGCAGTCCGCCGATGGCCGCCGAAGGTTTACTCGAGATCTTCGCCGCGGGCAGTCGCGTCGATCTGCGGCGCGCCGAAGCCGCGCTCGAGGTTCTGGCAACGCGCGTCCACTATCTCGGCACGGCGCCCGAACAGGCGATGCTGGCGAAGATCACCGCACAGTTCGTCCGTGCCTGCGCAATCGAGACCTTGCGTGAAGTCGAGCACTTGGCGCGGGCCTCGGGTCTGTCCGCCGAATCGCTATTCGTCAGCTTCCAGCGGAACCTGGATCTGTCTCCAGCCGATACGACGACGCAGACGCAGCAGCACGAATGGGTGGTGGAGGCGGCGCGGCGCAACGGCATCGCGCTGCCGTTTGCCGAAACCCTGCGGGCGCTGCATGCACCGGCCGGACGCGGCCACTGGAGCCCTTGCTTCAAAGGCGCGTCGCGCAAGGCCGCCTGACGCTCGCTCCGGCGAACCGGCAATGCACAGCCAGTGGGCGTACCGGCACCGAAATAGACCATTGACGCGCCCAAGCCCTCGGAAACCGCCCGGAAGCCCATCAAACAGGTAGTTTCCCCGCACCTTTTGCTGGCTTGAAATTTGCTCGCTCCACCGATTGCGACGCGCCGTAGCGTCGTAAAACCAAGCCAATGAAGGCACGTATCGGCCAATCCGCAGGGATTTCGCCGGGCGTGCCTTTTTTATTTGCTCACGATATGGATATCCGCAAAATGCTGCTGGTCTCGGCGTTCACCGTCGCCACCATCCCCGCTTTCGCACAGGAAAAGTACGGCACGATGGGGCCGCCGGAATCGAACGCGAACTTCGCGAACACCTCGACGTCTACGCTCGACAAAAACGGCGACGGCGCCATCGAAAAGTCGGAACTGTCGGCAAGTTCGCAGCTCTACAAGCGCTTCGAAACACGCGATGCCAACGGCGACGGCAAGCTCACCAAGGATGAATATGGATGCCGTAGTTCCGCATCGCGGTCACATCGACACGCCGCCCGTCATCACGCGCGGCGTGTTTTTTTCGCCCTTGGCTCGATGCCCACTGGAGACCACGGCGCCCAATTCCCTCGTTCCCGGATCACTTGGCCGCCGCATGGATTCCGGATCAAGCCTACGGCTTGTCCGGAATGACGGGGCCGGGGCGGGCAAATCGTGGGCCGCGTTGCCGAAGTCGCCGTCGTATCACCACCCGACGTCTCACACTCAGACCGACACGCGATACGGCGCGACGTCTCGCCGCCACCAAGCGCTCGTCACTCCGAGGCCCGCGCAGCGGGAACCCGGAATCCACGCCGGAGCCACCGAACGCTGCACGGATTCCGGATCAAGCCTACGGCTTGTCCGGAATGAGGGAGTGCGCTCAACCGGTGTTCTGCAAGCCCTGCGCTACGCCGTTGACGGTGGCAACCAGCGCTCGCAGCAGATCCTCGTCCTCGCTGCCGCCCTCGCGCCACCGGCCCAGCAGTTCGACCTGAATCAGGGACATCGGATCGATGTATGGATTGCGCAAGCGGACGGACTGGGCCAGGCGCGGCTCGCGGGCCAATAGGCGATCTTCACGCTTGAGCTTGAGTATCCATTGCACGGTGCGCTCGAACTCCCCACGGACCAGGGGGAAGAACTCATCGTGGCGACTGCCCGCGAGCTTCGAAAAGCGTTCGGCGATGTCGAGATCGGCCTTGGCCAGCACCATGTCGACATCATCCAGCAGGGTTTCGAAGAAACCCCAGTCGCGCGCCATTTCCAGCAGGCGGTCCTCGCCGAACTCGGCGGCGGCGCGCTCCAAGGCGCTGCCCAGCCCATACCAGGCGGTCAGCACCGCACGGCACTGCGTCCAAGCGAACACCCAGGGGATCGCGCGCAACGATTCCACGCCCTTCATGGTGCCGCGGCGCGAGGGCCGCGAACCCAGGGTCATGCGTTCGATCACGTCGATCGGCGTGGCGGTACGGAAATACTCGACGAAACCGTCGCGGTCCACGAAATCCCGGTAGGCCTCACGGCCGTACTGTGCCATGGCCGCCATCGTCACTTTCCAGTCAGCTTCGCGCGACTCGGCCTGCCGCGGACGCAGGCTCGCGGTGAGCGTCGCGGAGGTGGACTGCTCCAGCGTGCGCAGGCCCAACGCGCGGATACCGTACTTGCGGTGAATCACCTCGCCCTGCTCGGTCACGCGCAGCACGCCGGCCACCGATCCGCGCGGACTGGCCATCAGCGCCGGTGCAATCTTGCCGCCGCCACGGCTGGCGCTACCGCCGCGGCCATGGAAGAAATTGAGCTGGATGCCGGCCTCCGCCGCCACTTCCAGCAGTTCGACCTGAGCGCGCTGCAAAGCCCAGCGTGAGGCGACGATGCCCCCATCCTTGCCGGAGTCCGAATAGCCCAACATCACCACCTGACGATCGCCACGCGCCGCCAGATGTGTCCGGTACACGGGATCGTCGAGCAATGCGCGCAAGGTCTCCGGCCCATTGCGCAAGTCGTCCACGGTTTCGAACAAGGGCGCCACGTCCAGCGGCACGGCCCCGGCCTCGTCGACGAAGCCACCCTGCCGCGCCAGCGCCAGCACCGCGAGCACATCGGCCGGCTTCTTCGCCATGCTGATGATGTAGAGGCCCACGGCGGCATGGCCGTAGTCCTTGACGGCACGAGCCATTGCGTCGAACACCGCCAGCGTGGAGGCGGCCTCGGGCGCCGCCGGCCGCGGCGCGCGGGCGTCGCCGGCGGCATAGGCGGCCAGCGTCTGCTGCTGCTCCTCGGCCGCACGCTCGCTCCAGTCCGGATCGCCGAACAGTGCGGCCAGCGCCTGACTGTGCACGCGCGAATCCTGGCGCACGTCGAGGCGCGCCAGATGAAAGCCGAAGCTGCGCGCGCGCCACAGCAGGCGGTTGACGGCGAACCAACCGGCGTGGCGCCCGCCGTTGTTCCACAGGCTGGACGCGATCAGCTCGATGTCACCGATAAACTCATCGGCATGGCCATAGCGCGCCAAGGTGCCAGCCAGCGTCGCCTGCAGACGACCCGCAATCAGCGTCAGCAACACGCGATACGGCATGTCGGTATGGCGCGGCCGGATCGCCGCGGCGATCTCTGGAAGCAGCTCGCGGTAGCGGCCGCTGCGCATCGGAATCTCGGCATCGACCGCGGCGCGGTCATCGGTCTGCGACAGCAGTTGCGCCAGATGCCGCGCCTCGTCGATATAGCGGCGCAGCGCCTGCGTCCGCTGCGAGCGCAGCGTATCTTCGACCGTCTGCGCATTGACGTTGGGGTTGCCATCCATGTCGCCACCGACCCAGGAGGCGAAGCGCAGCACGCGCGGCAGCGCGCCCTCGTAGCCGTAGACGAGCTTGAGTGCCTGCGCCAGGGATTCATAGAACACCGGCAGCACGCGATAGATCGGGTCCGACAGATAGAAACTGACGTGTTCGAACTCGTCCTGCACGGTCGGCCGCACCGGCGAGGCCTCGCGCGTCTGCCAGCCCGCAGTCAGCGCCATGCGCAGCTGCGCCCAATCGATTTCGCGTTCCTGCGGCGTGCGGTTGCCGTCGAGGTCGTCGACCAGCGTGCGCACGATTTCCTGCTCCTTCTGCAACAGCGCGCGACGAATCGACTCGGTCGGATGCGCGGTGAACACCGGCTCGATGTCCAGCCGCCGCAGCCAGTCCATGAGCTCGTCGATACCGACGCCGTCCGCCTTGAGTTTGGTCAAGGTGGCCAGCAGGCTGTCCGGCTGCGGACGGTTGTCCTGCCGCTGGTAGTCGCGGCGGCGACGGATGCGGTGTACGCGCTCGGCCGTGTTGACCACCTGGAAATAGGTGGAAAAAGCGCGCGTCAGCATTTCCGCCGATGACACGGACAACCCGGCAAGCTGCTTGGCCAGCGCATCCGGCGCCTCGCCCTGCTCGCGACGCCGGATCGCACCGGTGCGCACGGCTTCGACGTAGGTCAGGAATTCGGGACCGTACTGTTCGGCGAGCATCTCGCCAACCACCGAACCGAGGCGGCGTACATCCTCGCGCAGGGGCTCGTCCTGAGGCAGGGTTTCGACGCGACGCAGCGGATCGCTCTGGATTTTCTTGGCCATAGTGGTGAAAGACTAGCAGGCGTCGTGCCGACTCCGTAAGCCAGCTTACCGGGGCTCCTCGGCAACTCCATATCCTCTTATCCGCATAAGCGGATATAATGACCTCCACTACGCCGCCGAGGGGCGTTGCGACTCGCGCACTGCGAGCCAGGCTCGGCGGCTTTCCATTTGCGAACAGCGCCCGGACCAACCGAGAGTGACAACATGAACGCCGTCATCAAGAACGTTCCCGACGTGGACTACAAGGTCCGTGACATGTCCCTGGCCGAGCTCGGCCGCAAGCGCATCCGCATGGCCGAGGAGGAAATGCCCGGCCTAATGAGCATCCGCGCCAAGTACGCACCGCTGCAGCCGCTGGCCGGCGTGCGCCTGACCGGCTCGCTGCACATGACCAAGGAAACCGCGGTCCTGCTGGAAACACTTGCCGCCCTCGGCGCCTCGGTGCGCTGGGCCTCGTGCAACATCTTCTCGACCCAGGACGATGCCGCCGCCGCGGTGGCCGCCGCCGGCACGCCGGTGTTCGCGTGGAAGGGCGAGACCCTGGAAGAGTACTGGGACTGCACGCTCGACGCGCTGACCCATCCCGGCATGAAGGGTCCCGAGCTGATCGTGGACGATGGCGGCGACGCCACGCTGCTGATCCACAAGGGCGTGGAGATGGAAGACGGCTCCGACTGGGTCGACAGCCCCGGCGCCAACCACGAAGAGCAGGTCATCAAGAACCTGCTCAAGAAAACCCGCACGGAGCGCCCCGGCTACTGGAAGCTCGTGGCCTCCGAATGGCGCGGCGTGTCCGAGGAAACCACCACGGGCGTGCACCGCCTCTACCAGATGATGGAGGCCGGCAAGCTGCTGGTGCCGGCAATCAACGTCAACGACTCGGTCACCAAGAGCAAGTTCGACAACCTCTACGGCTGTCGTGAGTCGCTGGCTGACGGCATCAAGCGCGCCACCGATCTGATGATCGCCGGCAAGGTCGCCTGCGTCTGCGGCTACGGCGATGTCGGCAAGGGCTCGGCGCACTCGCTGCGTGGCCTCGGCGCGCGCGTGATCGTGACCGAGATCGATCCCATCAACGCCCTGCAGGCGGCGATGGAAGGCTTCGAGGTCAAGACCATCGAAGACGTGCTGGACTTCGCGGACATCTACGTCACGACCACCGGCAACAAGGACATCATCACCCTCGAGCACATGAAGGCGATGAAGAACAACGCGCTGGTCTGCAACATCGGGCATTTTGACAACGAAATCCAGATGGACCGCCTCAACAGCTCCGGCGCGGTGCGCGACACCATCAAGCCGCAGACCGACCACTACACCTTCCCGGACACTGGCAAGAGCATCTACGTGCTGGCCGAAGGCCGCCTGATCAACCTCGGCTGCGCGCATGGCCATCCGGCGTTCGTGATGTCCAACAGCTTCTCCAACCAGACGCTCGCGGCGATCGATCTGTGGGAGCACAAGGACAGCTACGAAAACACCGTGTACCGCCTGCCGAAGCGGCTCGACGAGGAAGTGGCGCGCCTGCACCTGGAGCAGATCGGCGTCAAGCTGACCACGCTCACGCAGGAGCAGGCCGACTATCTCGGCGTGCCGGTGGACGGCCCGTACAAGCCGGATCACTACCGCTATTAACGCGTAAGGCGGTTGGAATTGCGCAAAGGCGCAGAGTCGCAAAGAGAAGGATTTCTTCTTGGCTGTTCTTTGCGGCTCTGCGCCTTTGCGCGAATTGGCGCTTTTTGAACTGGAGTCACGCGATGAGCGCGCTCAGCTTCTCATTCGAGCTGTTTCCGCCACGTACGCCGCAGGGGGAAGAAAAGCTGCCGGCGATCGTCGGCAGGCTCGCGGCGGTGCAACCGAACTATTTTTCGGTGACCTACGGCGCCGGCGGTTCGGCGCAGGACGGCACCTACGACACCGTGGTCAAGGTGGTCGAACAGACCGGCGTAGCGGCCGCGCCGCACCTGACCTGCGTGGGTTCGACGCGCGCACACATCGCCGAATTGCTGGACCGATATCGCGCGGCCGGCGTGAAACGCATCGTCGCCCTGCGCGGCGACCTGCCGGCCACAGCCATGGATGCCGGCGCACCCGGCGAGTTTCACTATGCCAATGAGTTGGTCGGCTTCATTCGTGAGCAGCACGGCGAACACTTTCGCATCGAAGTGGCGGCCTATCCGGAAGTGCACCCACAGGCACTGAACCCGCGTGGCGACTTCGACAACTTCGTGCGCAAGGTTCGGGCCGGCGCTCACGCGGCGATCACACAGTACTTCTTTGCCCCGGATGCCTACTTCGACTTCATGGAGCGGTGCGCCAAGGCCGGTGTCGAGGCGCCGGTGATTCCCGGCATCATGCCGATCCTCAACGGCGCGCAGTTGCTGCGCTTTTCGGACGCCTGCGGCGCCGAAGTGCCGCGCTGGATACGCCTGCGTCTCGCCGAGTTCGGCGATGACAAGGCCTCGCTGCAGGATTTCGGACTGGACGTGGTGGCGCGCCTGGCCGAGACGCTGCTGGCCGGCGGCGCGCCGGGTCTGCATTTCTACACGCTCAACCAGGCCGAACCGACGCTGCGTCTGTGGCGTGCCCTGCGGCTGCCGGAACCCTTGAACCCCTGAAGCACACTCACAGAGCGGCGGTGACGGCCGCAGCAAACTCGCGATCATAGAGCGCACCTTCGGGTGCCGACTCCACATCGAAACCATAGAGCGCGCTGAAGCTCGCGCGCGCCGCGTCACGGTGCAAGGCCGCCGTTGCGGGATCTTGCTCACGCAGCAGATCGGCCAGCCGTGCATGCAGTCGCCCGAGTATCGGCGTATCGGCCGTGGCGGCATTCTTTGCCGTATTCACCGCCGCTTCGAGCAAGTCGATGGCCTGATCCCTGCGCGCTTGCGCGACGCGCGCTTCGGCAAGCGTCAGCGTCGCACGCAGCGTATGGACATGCTGCGGGCCGAGCACTTGCGTCAACTGCGCTTGCGTCGCCTCGATCAGCGGGACCGCCTGCGCCACCCGTCCCAGACGCAGCCAGGCCTGCGCCAGTCGTACGCTGCTGTAGCTGACGTAGTGATGCGACTCGCCGAGTGCCTGACGGCGCAGCTCGAGGCTGTGCTCGAACAGACCGGCCGCCTCCAGATTGCGTCCCTGCTGCAGTCGCAGCACACCGAGAAAGTGTTCGGCGAACAGGCTGACGTTGTGCGCCGCGCCCAGCTGCCGCACAGCGTCTCGACGCAGCTCGGCCAACAGCGCTTCCGCCGCTTCAAGACGGCCGGATCGCAACAGCAGATAGGCGCGCGTCGTCTGCACCCAGTCGACAACGCCGGTATTGCCACGCTTCCGGTAATAGGCTTCGCTGGCATCGAGCAAGCTGGCGGCACGCTCGAAGCGGTTGAGTTCGATCAAGGCCTCGGCGAGGTTCCAGCGGCTGTCGGCGAGCAACTGGGGATCATCGATATCCCAACGCTCCAGATCGGCGAACAGGCGGTCATAGTGTGCGACACAGGCGGCGAAATCCCCGCGCTTGTAGATCAGCCAGCCATAGCCGGAGCGGGCTCTCAAAGTCTCCGACCGCTGCGGCTGCTGCGCCAGGGCCGCCGGCCTGAGCATGTCCGCGTAAAGCACCGCGGCACGGGGATAATCGTCCTGTTCGGTGGCCAGCCCCGCCAGCCGCAGACGCAAATCGACGGCCGCCGGAGACGCGCGCCCCAACGAGGCTTCGGCCGCCGGCAATTCGCTTTCCAACAGGGCCCTGGCCTCGCCCCACAGCATGAGGTTCTGGTAGGCGCGCGCCAGGGTCAGCGCGGAACCGGCTCGTACCACGGGCTGCCCCGCGAGCCCCCCGGGAAGACGCGCAGCAGCCGTGTCCAGAATTTCGGCAACGGTCACCCGGCGCCCGCCGCCGGGACGAAACGGATCCGCCGAGCCCAAAAGATCATCACTGAGAAACACGTTGAGCTGACGGGCGCGTTCGCTCGCCAACTGCGCCTGCTCGCGCGCCGCGCGTGCCTGCAGGTACAGCACCGAGCTGAGCACGGCCCCCAGCAGGAAGATCAGGCTGGCCAGCGCCTGCCAGCGGCGGCGCAATTGAGTACGCGCCAAGGCCTGTCGCGTCCGTTCATTGGCTTGCTGCTCGGCTCGCTGTCGGGCGCGCTGCGCCTCCCGCTCCGGCAACGCTCTGAGTCGGCGCGCCAACACCGCAGCATCGCCAAGGCGCCGCGCCGGCTTGAGATCGCAGACCTCGGCGATGTCCTCGCGCAGCACCTCGCTGGCGATGTCGCGTTCCCAACCGGGCGCCAGCGGCCGGCGCAGGTCGCCGACCACGATCTGATACAGCATCAGACCCAGCGAATACAGATCGGAACTCAAGGTCGGTGGCCTGCCCGCCAGAACTTCCGGCGCCAGATAGATCGGCGTTCCCGAACCCTGCGACGCTCGCGGCTCACCGGAGGCCACCTGCGTGATCTGCAGCGATCGCAGACGCTCCGGATCCAGCACCTGGCCCGATCCAAAGTCGGCGAGCCGTACCGAAGCTGGCCTACCCTCGACCCCTGCGAGCAGTACGTTGGCCGGCTTGAGGTCCTTGTGCATCACACCCAGTGCATGGGCCGACGCCAGCACGTCCGCAATGCAGGCCACCAGTTCGAGACGCTGGCCCAGGTCGAGTGATTGCAGGCCTTGCTCCGCCCATTCGAGCAGACTGCCGCCAGCGCAATACTCGTATTCATTGAAGTACGGAGGCTGGTCGTAGTTCCAGTCCAGAATTGTGACGAAGCCTTCGGCAGCCGGAAGACTCTTGCGCAGCAAGCGGTAGATCGCCAGTTCACGCTTGAGTGCCCCCAAGGCCTGGGGCGTGTCCGCAAACTTGAACACACGGCGCTCGCCGGTCTTGGGTTGGATTCCAGACCAAGTGGTGTCACTGCCGCCGAGCGGGCGTTCCAGCGTCCAGTTGGCGCGCGTGGGTATCGCGGCGCCGGCCTGAGGTGAACTCGACAAGGACACTACAGCCGCCTCGCCCGCTTCCAGCCGTACGTCGCCGACGAATCGGTAGCCGAAGCCGTGCGCCGTGAGGATCCGTTTGCGACGCGAGGCGCCGAGCACTCCGCGCAGACGAGCTACGCATTTGGTAATGACCGAATCGCTGACGGCGCGGCCCGCCCACAGCAGATCGACGATCTCCTGATGCGTGATGACTTCGTTCGGGCGACGCAGCAGCAACATTAGCAGCGCCAAGGGGCGAGGTTCGATCGACACCACTTCGCCATCGATGCGCAGTTCACGGGTCCGCTCGTCGAGCTCGACGTCATCGAAACGCCAGACCGCCGTGCGTTCCGACGGCCCGACTTCAGCGGAAAAATCCGCTAGCGGCTTTTTGCCCACCTTGTGCTGTTCCCCCCGGAATGAGTCCACCGACTCGCGATGCGCGCAAGACTAGCAGCCGGCCGCAAGCCTCCCAAGACTGGCGGACTGAGCTTAACGTGAATCACGCGCAGCGTGATGCCGACCTACCCTCGCCCGCTTGCGGGAGAGGGGGGACCGCTCGCGACTGCGAGCGGTGGGTGAGGG